>JALVEZ010000206.1 GCA_027030405.1 Hydrogenothermaceae bacterium
CTTCATGATGATGGTGAGAATGGTTATCCGTTATTGAACAACCGCAATCTTTACACATAGCTACCTCCTAAAAATGAATATCTATTCATATTCTTTAAATATAACAAAAATATAAACCAGGTCAAATCATTTTTCAGTTAAAAAAATCAGACATAATAATTTCAAATAATTACTAAAAATAATCAGAATTCAGATAAATTTTCATACATCTAAGTAATGTTCAGGTAATGTTTGTTCCTTAAAATTTACATAACAATAAGAGTAATGAGGTTAAAAATGATTAAAAAATTAATAGCAACGGCAATAACACCAATCTTTTTAATTTCCTGTGCCACAAAAGAAGGCTATGAAGGGGCAGTTGCAGGTGGAACTGCAGGTGCTGTCGTAGGTTCTACAATAGATAAACAGAATCCATGGCGTGGAGCTTTTATAGGTGGCATATTAGGTGCAGTTATAGTAGGAACAATAACCGATGTTTCTGCTCAGGCAGCAAAAGAAAGTGTTAAGTATGGAGAGCCAGTTGTTTATGTATGCAAAAAACATTGCAGAAATAGAGTAAAAATCGTTGCTATACCTGTAGGAAGAGGAAAAGGTAGATGCAAAATAGTCAAACTAAAATATTTTGAAAATGGAAGACTAATTAAAATAGAAAAAAGAAAAGTATGCATAAGAAAACATCCAGGAAGATGTAAAGGTTTTTAATCTAAAATGTGTAATAAACTTTTTTTGCTTTCACAAATTCAAATTTTTCTAAATCTGGAAGATAGGCAGTAAGTTTATTACCTAAGACACATCCTGTATCTATACCGTAACATTTGTTATTTATATAAGGTTCAGGATATACAACATGACCGTAAACGATTTTTGGAGAATCTGGTTTAACTTTTCTTTTTTTAGTCCAGTCTAATCTCTCGGGAAAACCATTCTCTAAAAATCTTCCTGTCGTTTCCCCATATAAAACAAAATCTTTAACTTTCTTTCCTTTTTTGCCAATCATCTCATCTCTAATTCCTGCATGTGCCACCACCACATCACCATTTATTATCAGGTAAAGAGGCACTTTTTCGTAATACTCTATAATTCTTTCTCTTAATCTTTCCTGTTCTTTTTTTTCCAAATTATAAAATTCATTAACAGTTTTTTGCATGCCATAGCTGATTTTTACATTTCTACCTTTTAACCATCTAACAAACTTGTCCATATGATTACTCTGAACTTCTATAAACTTTCCTCTTTCATACATATCCATGCAAAATTCTAAAGTTTTTAAGTTGTAATCCCCTCTATCAATATTATCTCCCACAGATACAATAAATATATTTTCTCCATACTTATCTTCTAAATTCCCAATCATTTCTTTCAGTTCGTAATAACATCCGTGAACATCACCTATAACTGCGTAAGGTCTATCAATAAGCCCTATTTCTTTAAAATCGTCCATTCCCTTTACCTTCTTATTTTAGTCCTGTGTAGATATCATTAATTAACTGATTCATCATAGGAATGTATTTTTTATCTATTCCGAAAGGATCTAAAAATACAATATTGATATTTGTGGCATTCTTAATGAGTCTTCCATACCTTGGATTGTAAAACTGTTTTGAAGCAAAAATAGATTTTATTTTGAATTTTTTGATTTTTCTTATTATCTCCATAATATGCTTTGGAGTAGGTTCTCTCCCATGTCCTAACTCTATCACGTCTAAATACACAAGTCCGAATCTTTTAACAAAATATGGAAATGTGTAATGATAAGATATGAAATTTTTGTTTTTCAATTTTGAAAATTTTGATGTCCCAAATTTTATTAACTGATCACATTCAGAACTAAATTGATCTAAATTTTTTTTATAAAAATCGTTATTAGATGGATCAATTTTTGACAGCTTTTCATAAACTGCTTTTGCAATAACTTTTGCATTATATGGATCTAACCATACTGCAGGATGAATAGAACCTTCATGATTATGATCTTCTTCGTGGTGTTTCTCTTCCCCTTCAAACTCAAATGTTGTTATCTTAACCAGCTGAGGCAATCCAGAAACTAACAACCTTTTTTCAGGTTTTACATGTTTGATAAGGTTGTTAATATTCGGTTCTCCTGAGCCTATATAAATAAAAATATCAGCTGAAATCACATTTTTTATATCAGAAATTTTATACTCATAAAAATGAACAGGTGCAGATGGAGGAATAATATATTTTGCAACAATTTTATCCTTTCCTACAGCTTTTGCTATATCAGATAAAGGTTTTATAGTTGAGACAATTAACGGTTTACTATACCCAAAACTAAATATTAATAAAACTAAAGATAAAATTAAGATTCTCATTTTAAAAACTTCTCCTGAAGTTCCTTTATTTCATTTTCTATTTTTGGAGATATTTCTGGTAAATAATAAACAGTTTTAGTTATGTCTTTAAATTCTTCAGGTAGAGAGTTTAAAGAATTTATAGCTTTCTGTTGTATCTCTTTTAAAGATGGTAATTCTTCCACTAATTTACCATCTTTAATATACTGTTTCAGTAAAGGTTTTCCGTCAAAGCTTTCATCATAAGCACAAATAATATCTTTTTCAAAAAGACCATCTTTATAAAATCTGTAAACCTGTTTTTTGAACGGTAAGGTTACTTTATGTGGGCTGAATTTCATCTTTGGTTTTCCATCATATTCCACAAGTTTGTATGCACAGTCAAGATAAGGAAGATCAGCAGAAACCACCAACTCAGTTCCTACACCCCATGCATCAATTGGGGCCCCTTTATCCAATAGCTCTTTTATCTTATACTCGTTTATTCCACCGCTGACAAGGATCATAGCCTTTTCGTAGCCATTTTCATCAAGTAGCTGTCTTACTTCTTTAGATAAATTTAAAATATCTCCACTGTCTAATCTAACACCTTTAAATGTTTTCATTCCTAGCTTTTTAGTCACTTTAATTGCTTTTTTGGTTCCTTCAATTGTGTCAAATGTATCAACTAAAAAGATTGCATTGTCAGGATATCTTTTAGCAAAATTTTCAAACGCTTCTTCTTCTGAGTCATGGGCTAATATAAATGAATGTGCCATTGTTCCAAAAATAGGAATTCCAAACTCTTTCCCAGCCAAGACATTAGATGTTCCTAAAAATCCACCAATATATGAACTTCTTGCAGCTTTCATTCCAGCATCTGTTCCATGGGCCCTTCTAAGCCCAAAATCAACTAAAGGAGTCCCTTTAGCCACCGAATAACATCTCATTGCTTTTGTGGCAACTAATATGGATATCTGCATTGTGTTGATTAAAAAAGTTTCTATAATCTGAGCTTCTATTAAAGGGGCTTCCACCTGAATAATAGGTTCATTTGGAAAAATAACTTCTCCTTCTTCGATGGCGTAAATATTTCCTGTAAACTTAAAATCTTTTAAAAAGTTTAAAAAATCTTCGCTAAATTTTCCTGTGGATCTAAGATAATTAATATCTTCATCTGTGAACTTAATATTTAATAAATAATAAATAAGCTGTTCCAATCCAGCATTTATTAGATAAGAACGATTTTCAACAGGTCTTGTATAAAAATCAAAAATAGCAGTTTTATTCATATTTTTATCAAAATAAACCTGAGCCATAGTAAGCTCATAAAGGTCTGTTAATAGGCCCATATTATCTTCATTCACAAAACCAAAATTCATCTTAATTTCCCTCTTTTAGATATTTCGTAATGCTATCACTTAATGATGTTATATTTCCTGCACCCATTACTAAAACCACATCACCTTTTTTAATTATATTTTTTAAAAGTTTCTCAGTTTCTGAAATTGTTCCTCCGTAAAAAACTTCTTTCTGATATTTATTTCTAACTTTCTGAGCAAGTGTTTCACCGTCGATCCCTGGGACAGGCTCCTCACCTGCAGAATAAAGTTCAGTTATTACTGTGACATCTGGCTTTTCAAAAGAATCAACAAATTCATTAAATAAAGAAGAAAGCCTTGAGTATCTGTGAGGTTGAAATACGGCTACAAGTCTTTTATCAGGAAACATATCTTTTGCAGCATTGATTGTGGCCTGAAGTTCAGTAGGATGATGTGCATAGTCATCTATTACAATCAGATCATTTCTATGTTTTATCTCAAATCGTCTTGAAGCATTTTTAAAGTTCTCCAATGACTCTTTTATTACACAAAAAGGAACACCAAGCTCAAGTGAAATGGAAATGGCCGCAAGAGCATTATAAACATTATGTTTTCCAGGAATTGAAAGATGAATCTGTCCGTAATCTTCTACTTCAAATCGATATGTTCCGTTAACAAGCTCAAGATTTTTTGCTTTAACATCGGCTTTCTCAGAAAATCCAAACTTTATAACCTTTTTCTCTATTTTGTCTAAAATAGACTGTAAGTTGGCATCATCAATATTCACGGCAACGGCACCATAAAAAGGGACTTTATTAGCAAACTCAATAAAAGCGTTTTTTATATCATCTAAATCTTTATAAAATCCTAAATGCTCAAGATCAATATTGTTAATAGATACAATAGTAGGTGTTAGTCTTAAGAAAGAACCATCGCTTTCATCAGATTCGGTAACCATAAACTCTCCCCTGCCTAACTTGGCATTACTCCCGTAAGCTTCAAGTTTTCCTCCTATAACAACAGTTGGATCAAAGCCTGTTTTTCCTAATATATAACCAACCATCGATGTGGTGGTGGTCTTTCCATGACTTCCAGCTATTGCTATTCCGTATTTGAACCTCATCAGTTCAGCTAACATTTCACCTCTTGGAATGGTAGGAATACCTAACTCTCTTGCCTTTTTTATTTCAGGATTATCCTCTTTTACAGCTGAAGAATAAACTACAACATCTGCACCAATTACATTCTCAGGTTTATGTCCTATTGTGATTTTAGCTCCCATTTCTTTAAGATTTTTTACAGTTTGAGTTTCCCTAAGATCCGAGCCTGTTACATTAAATCCCAAATTTAATAAAACCTGTGCGATTCCATTCATACCAGAACCACCAATACCTATAAAATGAATATTTCTAACTTTTCCTCTAAACATAAGCAACCTCTTGTGAACTTTATCTGAATGTCCGAAAATTATATCAAATAGAGCGTTATTCCTGACTATTTTAATACGAAATGTTGAAATCAAAAAATTAATTACTATATATAAGATTTATAAAAAGGGAGGATTATAAAATGAATAAGAATTTTGAAACAGCAGTAAAAAAATACAAACTTGAGAAAATAGTAAAAAAATACAAAGAAAAAGTTAAAAAACTTTTAGAATTAAAACCAGACCTATCACCTGCTTCATACAGAGATTGGATTAAGATGATGCCATTTTTCACCAATAAAGAATACCAGTATCTTTTACAAAGAAAAACACCTTTATCAGAAAAACAGCTCAAAAATCCAGAAGAAATAAAAGAGAAAATAAAGTTTAATAAATCATTAATGAAAAAAATAAAAGATGACAAAATGAAAGAGGTATGGGAAAAATTAATCCCTTATCTGGACAAAAAAAGAGCAACTGAGCTGATTGAAATAATAAAAGATTCTAGACTGAAAAAAGGAATAAAAGAAGAAGATTTTATAACTGCTGTTATCTCTAATCAAAATATAGAAAAAATAAAAAGTATGCTGACAACAATAAAACAAGAAAAAAAGTCTAAAAAATCTAAAACTACAAAATCAAAAGCCAATGAAAAAATAGAAGAAAGAGAAGAAAAGTTAGCAGAAATCCTCTCTGACACTTCAAAAACAAAAGAAGAGATGTTTTTTGAAATTTTAGAGATGTGTAAAAATTTCACAAATGATATGGCTTCTATTTTAATTAGAGAGATAATGGATTTACAAAAACAAATTCTTTTATTAAAAGAAGAAGTTGATGAATTAAAAGGTGAAGAATAAAAAAATGCTGAGGCTAAAAACCTCAGCAAAGTAAGTAGTAGGTTTAACAGCAGAGGGAAGAAGCCTTCCCTCTAAGCTATATAAAATTTAGAATGTGTATCCGAACTCTAAAGCGTAACTCATACTTCCATCATGATGATCATAATCTTTATAGAACACCTCAAGTCTTCCATATCCATTTTCGCCGAATGCGTAAGTAGGCGTAATTGCTATATCCCATCCTTTAGTGTCAGCAAAAATATCTCCGTTCATATATTCTAATCTTACAGGTAAAAGGATATTTCCAAATTTAGGAGTTACATAAAAAGCTGCTCCAATTCCGCCTTTTTCATCAGCTTGAGAAGCAATATGTCCATCAATATTTAATGCTATATCAAGTCCTTGGAACGAAGAAGATAAAATTATGTCAAGGATATCTCTGTCATGATTATATGCATAATAACTTGCTACAACATCTACAGTTCCAACTGTAGCAGTTGTTCCTACAGACCATGCTCCTCTACCATCCTGGTTAACTTCTGCAAAAACAGCAGTTTTATCATTTACTGCGTAAGTTGCTCTTGCTCCTGGATAGTAAACAGGTTGAGCTCCCCAAATAGCAGCAATATTTATGTTAGGGTTTGCATAAGTGTTAGCCACTTCATAACCAACCATTGTAGGAAGCACACCAGCGTCTAAAGCCAACCCTTCCATTGGAACAACAGTTAGATATCCGTACTCAAAACCAAAACTAGCCTTAGTTTCTAGATCACCACCTCCTGAATCCTTTCCAATAAAAGATACTGTAGCTGGTTGGTTCGCTAAGTAACCAAATGCTGCAGTGAATCCTAATCCTTCAGTTGGAGCTTTTGAAAGTTCTACTAAGAAGTTAGATACAAAAAATCCTTGATTATTTTCGTCTGTATATCCTGCACTGAATCCTCCGTGAACATCTATAGGAGAAACTACAGCTACTTCTGCTGCACTAACAGCACCTGTTAATAGTCCTGCTACTGCTAGTGTTCCTAATACTTTTTTCATGTCCGACCTCCTTTTTTCTAAGTTTTAATCATTATTTCATCTTATCATGGTTCTTATTGAATATCAATATATTCTGATATAAAAGTTTATTTAATATAGGTCTTGCCATTGGCAAGACCTGATAATTGGGACTTAAAGGTTAAAGCCCCTCTCTCCGTGGGTTGATTCATCTAATCCAATAGTTTCAGTTTCTTCATCAACTCTTGCACCACCTGTAACAACAGATGCAATAAAGAATAAAATTGCACTCATAATTGCAGTATATACAATAGTGAATAATATTGATTCAACCTGAACTAAGATTTGTCCCATTCTATCTCCATTTTGAAGTGGAGAACCGTCCCATGCAAGTGATTGTAAAGCAAAGAATCCCGTAGCTAAAGCACCCCAGATACCAGCCATAGCATGAACACCGAAAGCATCAAGTGAATCATCATATCCGATAGCTTTCTTAAGAACATATACACCAAACCAGCCTACAACACCAGCAACAAGACCGATAATCAATGCACCTGTAGCGTCAACAAAACCAGCTGCAGGAGTGATAGCAACTAAACCTGCAATAGCACCTGATGCAGCACCTAATAATGTAGGTTTCTTAGCAGTAATCCATTCCATCATTACCCAAGAAATTACAGCAGCTGCAGTAGCAAGATTTGTAGTTAAGAGAGCAACTCCAGCTACTTCATTAGCACCAAATGCAGAACCAGCGTTAAATCCAAACCATCCAAACCATAATAAACCAGCTCCTAAAGCAGTTAATATAACTGAAGATGGTAATATTGCTGTCTTTTTGAAATCTTTTCTTTTTCCTAAAAGTATAGCTAAAACAAGACCTGTTACCCCTGCATTGATATGAACAACTGTTCCACCTGCAAAGTCTAAAGCCCCTGCATTAAATAAAAATCCACCACCCCATACTGTATGAGCTATTGGAGAGTAAACAAATGTTATCCATAAAACTACAAAAATTAACCATGTAGAAAATTTCATTCTTTCAATAACTGCACCTGCAGCAAGTGCTATTGTGATAGCTGCAAATGTTGATTGGAATGTAGCAAATACCCATTCTGGGTAAGTTCCACTTAAAGCTTTGTAATCAACACCATGCATTAAAAACTTACTTAGTCCACCAACAATTGCGTTTAATCCTCCACCTTCAGTAAATGCCAGTGAATATCCCCATAAAAACCAAACAACTATAGCAACGGCATAAGCCATTAAAACCATCATTACTGTGTTAACAACGTTTTTAAATCTTGTCATTCCGCCATAGAATAAGATAAGACCACCTACAGTCATTAAAACAACCATAGCAGTGGCAGTGATCATCCATGCAGTATCACCTGTGTCTAATTTTGCTTCTTCAGCAAATGCTAAAGCCGGTGCCAATGCACCTAAAACAGCAAAAAGTTTTCTCTTCATTATGAAACCTCCTTATTTCATATTTTTTTTATTTATTAGAGAGCTTCAGGGCCTCTTTCACCTGTTCTTATTCTGATTGCATCATCTACTGGAATAATGAAGATTTTTCCATCACCAACTTTACCTGTTTTTGCAGAAGTCACTATAGCTTCCACAACTTTTTCAACCATATCATCATCAACAACAATTTCGATTTTGATTTTAGGTAAAAAGTCTATTACGTATTCTGCTCCTCTATAGAGCTCTGTATGTCCTTTTTGCCTCCCAAAACCTTTTACTTCACTTACAGTAATTCCAAAATTACCTATTTCTGTAATAGCCTCTTTTACATCATCTAACTTGAAGGGCTTAATTACTGCTTCAATTTTTTTCATTATGAAACCTCCTTTAAGTTTTTATTTTAAAAATTAAATACAGCAAGTAATATGCCAAATTTATTAAAATAATAAAAACTATCTAAAAATAAAGATTTCAAGATAAAGTGACGAAATTATGAATTTCCCTTCATTGCACCAAGTGAGTGCATTAAAAATCCTATTTGAACATTTTAATTGCACTGTATGTGATATCATTTTTTTATGAAATTATTTGATCTCAAAAGTTTAGGCAAATTAGAAAAAGGCAAATTTATAGAGCGTCCGAACAGATTTGTAGGAATTTGTGAAATCAATGGTAAAAAGAAAACCTGCCATATCGCAGACCCAGGAAGATTAAAAGAGATACTGACGAAAGGAAGAGAAATTTTAGCTGTTAAAAATAAGCCAGAACTTAAAATGGATTACAAAATGGTTGCAGCTAAAATGGAAGATGGCTGGATATTATTAAATACATCTTTTCACTCAAAAATCGCAGCACAGGCTATCAAACAAGGAATACTTGGATTCATACCACAATCTTTAAAATCAGAAGTTAAATTTGGGAATAGCAGATTAGATTTTTTCGTTGACAACAGAATGTTTGTGGAACTGAAAGGCAGCAATCTTTTAATAGATAATAAATGCTTATTTCCTGATGCTCCGACAGAAAGAGGAAGGAGACATTTAGAAGAACTAATTGAGGCAAAGAAAAAAGGGTATGAAGCAGTCATACTAATAATGGCATTAAGAGATTGCGAATGTTTTCAAACGTACGACAAACTTGACAAAAAATTCGGAGAAACATTTAAGAAAGCATTAAAAGAAGGTGTAAAATTTATTGGATTCAAAATCAAAATAAATGAAAATTTTGAGATTGAACTAAATGGAAAATTAGAACTGTGTAAAAGAGGCTAAAGTGACAAACGAAGCATTTTTAATAATGAATATAGTCGGTTTATTAGCTTTTGCAGTAGTTGGTTCTCTGAAAGCTATCAGAGAAGGACTTGATCTTTTCGGAATAACAGTTTTAGGAACAATGACTGCGTTAGGTGGTGGAATAACAAGAGATTTGTTAGTAAATCATATTCCAACAGCTTTAAAATCTGTTGTTGATATGTCCGTTGCACTCATCGGTGTATGGTTAGCAATTGTCATTTATAAAATCTTTAAGAAAGATATTTCAAACAGATTTTTTATCCTGATTCCTGATGCCATAGGACTTGCTGCTTTTACTACAACAGGGGCTATTATTGCATATAATGCAGATGTTTCTTTTTTCGGAATTATTCTTTTGGCTACTCTGACAGGAATTGGCGGTGGTGTTATCAGTGATATTTTATTAGGAAAAGTTCCTTCTGTTTTAAGAGATGATTTTTATGCAAGTTGTGCAATTATAGGAAGTATAAGTTTTTATATAACGATCTTATCAACAAATTCTTTAAACACGGCTGCTGTGATATGCAGTCTAATCGTGTTAATGGTTAGAATTTTAGCGATTCTTTACAAATGGAACTTGCCGAAATTTAATTAAATTAAGAGAATACATCATAGAGTTTTATCATATAATAATATGTCAATAATTTATACAACTGAACGTCAGGAGGAAAAACTTGGACTGGAAAGATACTCTAAATCTGCCTAAAACAGAATTTCCGATGAAAGGAAATCTACCAAACAAAGAACCTAATATTCTTGCAAAATGGGAAGAACTTAAAATTTACGATAAATTAAGAGATGAAAGAAAAAATTCTCCAAAGTATATACTTCATGATGGGCCTCCTTATGCAAATGGTCATATTCATATAGGACACGCATTAAACAAAATTTTGAAAGATATACTTGTCAAATACGAATCTATGCAAGGGAAAGATGCTCCTTTTGTTCCAGGTTGGGATTGCCACGGATTACCTATTGAACAACAGGTAGAAAAGGAGTTAAAGAAAAAAAAGATAAAAAAGGAAGAATTATCAAAATCTGAATTCAGAAAGCTTTGTAGAGATTATGCTGCAAGGTTTGTAGATATTCAAAAAGAAGAATTTAAAAGATTAGGAATTATTGGGAACTGGGAAAAACCATATCTTACAATGAGACCTTCCTATCAGGCTCAGGAAATAAGAGAGTTAGGAAAAATATTTAAAGAAGGTGTTGCATACAGAGGCAAAAAACCAGTTTACTGGTGTATTTATGATAAAACTGCTGAAGCCGAAGCTGAAGTTGAATATGCAGATAAAAAGGATCCATCTGTATATGTAAAATTTAAGTTAGTAGAAAATCCCTTTGATATCCAGAAAGATGTTTATGCTGTTATATGGACAACAACTCCATGGACTCTTCCTGCAAACCTTGGAATAATGGTGAATCCTGAATTTGATTATGTTTTTTTAGATGCAGGAGAAAAAGGTGTATTAATAGTAGCAAAAGAGCTTTTGGAAGATTTTAAAGAAAGAACAGAAACCGATGGAAATATTTTAAAAGAAGTAAAAGGTAGAGAGTTAGAATTTTTAGAATACTATCATCCTTTCATAGACAGAATTTCAAAAATATACCTTTCAGAGTTTGTTGAGCTTGGAACAGGAACAGGTCTTGTTCACATGGCACCTGGACACGGTCAGGAAGACTATATCATCGGTCAAAGGTACGGTGTAGAAGCATTTGCACCTGTTGATGATGCTGGAAGATTTACAGATGAAGTTCCTGAATGGCTCAGAGGCTTAAGAGTTTTTGATGCAAATGAAGTTATTATTGAAAAGTTAAAAGAAAATGGAGCTTTACTTCACTATGAAGTTGTAAAACATTCATACCCTCATTGCTGGAGATGTAAGAATCCTGTCATCTTTAGAGCAACGCCTCAATGGTTTATTTCTATGGATGCAATACTAAAGAATGGAAACACATTAAGAGGTGAAGCAGTTAAAGAGATAGAGCGTGTTCAATGGATCCCTGAATGGGGTGAAAACCGAATAAAATCAATGGTTGAGAACAGACCTGACTGGTGTATATCCAGACAGAGAAGTTGGGGAGTTCCTATTGCAGTGTTTTACTGTAATTCATGTGGAAAAATAATAGATGATGAACAGGTCTTTAGCCATGTTGCAAATTTAGTTGAAAATAACGAGTACGGTGCTGATATATGGTTTGAAAAAGAACCGAAAGACTTATTGCCTGAAGGATATAAATGTCCTCAATGTGGAGGAACAGACTTTAAAAAAGAAGAAGATATTTTAGATGTATGGTTTGATTCCGGTGTATCTCATGCTTCTGTTTTAAAAACAGGATTCTGGAAAGAACTGAGATGGCCTGCTGATATGTACCTTGAAGGTTCTGATCAGCATAGAGGTTGGTTCCAGTCTTCATTATTGGAAAGTGTAGCTTCTTATGGAAGAGCACCTTATAATAGTGTTCTTACACATGGTTTTACTCTTGATGAAAAAGGAAGAAAGATGTCAAAATCTGCTGGAAATGTAATTCCTCCAGATAAAGTTATTAAACAGTACGGTGCTGACATTTTAAGATTATGGGTTGTCTCAGAAGATTACACAATCGATATAAAAATTGGAATGAATCTTTTAAAAGCAATAGCAGATGATTACAGAAAAATCAGAAATACATTTAGATATTTCCTTGGAAATCTTTATGACTTTAACCCTGAAAAAGATAAAGTCGAATATAATAATCTTTTAGAAATAGATAAATGGATGTTGTCAAAGCTCCAACATATAATAGAAAGTTCACACAATGCTTATAACGATCACAGATTCCACAGAATTTATCACACAATAAAGGCTTTTATGATTGTTGATTTATCTGCTATATACTTGGATATACTTAAAGATAGACTGTATGTTTATGCTCCTGATTCGTTGGAAAGACGTTCTGCACAAACAGTTCTTTATGAACTTTTGATTTCTTTAACAAAAATTCTTGCTCCTATACTTTCTTTTACAACTGAGGAGATTTGGGAATATGTGAGAAAAATAAATCCTGATGTTAAAGAAAGCATACATCTTGAAGAAATGCCTGTTTCAGATGTAGACTATATAAACAAAGAGTTAGAAGAAACCTATAAAAAGTTGCTAAAAATTAGAAATGAAATTTTGAAAGCCTTAGAAGAAGCAAGAAAAAAAGATATCATCAGACATCCATATGAAGCAAAAGTTGTTTTAAAACTGCCCCCTGAGTATAGAAATTTAGTGGAAAGTAGAATAGACTGGATTAAATTTTTCTTTACTGTCAGTCAGGTCGAAATAGTTGATGAGGTAGATACTGCTTCATTAGATGTAGTTCTTAAAAGTGAGGAAATAGAGGATCTAGTAGTTGGTGTATCACACGCAGAAGGTGAAAAATGTCCGAGATGTTGGATTTACGATATATCTGTTGGAAAAAACGGACAGCCTGTGTGTGATAGATGTTTTGAACAATTACAAAAAATGAATATAAAAATATCTGATATAGAGGAGACAAAATGAAAAAATCAGAACTTTTAGAGTACCTTGTAAAAGAATTTCCTGAATTCAGGAATGAGGATTTGGACGAAATTTTAGACGGAACTTTTGAAGCTATGATTGAAGCACTTGCAAATGATGAAACCATTGAAATTAGAGGTTTAGGTTCATTTAAAACTAAAGTAAGAAGAGGAAGAGAAGCACGAAATCCAAAAACAGGTGAAAGAATTGTTGTTCCTGAAAGAAGAGTTGTTCACTTTAAAATGGGTAAAAAATTAAAAAGTAAATTATTCAGTAAGAACCAATTAGCTACAAAATAAAAATATGGGAGAAACTTTTAAATGGAAAAACCAAAAAACGACCTTTTTTTAAGAGCTTGCCACCGTGAGCCTATAGAAAGGACTCCTATCTGGCTTATGAGGCAGGCAGGTAGATATATGCCAGAATATAGAGAACTAAGAAAAATTGCTGGAAACTTCATAAATTTTTATAAAAATGTTGATTTAGCAGTAAAGGCTTCTGTTTTGCCGAGAAAACTCTTAGGAGTTGATGCATCAATTATTTTTTCTGACATCCTTACCCCATTAGAATCTATGGGAATGAATTTTGAGTTCAGAGAAGGAGAAGGTCCTGTATTTTTAAATCCAATTAGAACACCGGATGATATTCAGAAACTAAAACCTCTTAATACGCAAGATGTTTATTATGTCGGAGAAATTATAAAAGGTGTAAATCAAACTTTACATAGAGAAGTGCCAACCATTGGTTTTTGTGGTGCACCTTTTACACTTGCTGCCTATATGATAGAAGGTAGGACATCAAAAGATTTCAAAAAAGCGAAAGCCTTTATGTATAATCACCCGGACGCTTTTAAAGAGTTATTAGATAAATTAGCCGACTCTTTGATTGATTATCTAAACTTTCAGATAGAATCTGGAGCAGACGCAGTTCAGATATTTGATAGCTGGGGAGGATATTTGTCTCCTGATGATTACAGGGAATTTTCCCTTCCGTCTATCAAAAAAATCATTAAGAATGTAAAAAGAGATTATCAGCCAATTATACATTTCACAAAAGGTGTTGCTGGATTTTTTGATGATATGATCACATCAGGAGCTGATGTTTACAGCGTTGACTGGATGATTGATCTGTCTGTGGTTAAAGAAAAACTAAATGGAAGATCTGCTGCACAAGGAAACCTTGACCCAATCGTTCTTTATGCTGAAAAAGAAGTTATCAGAAAAAAAGCAATTTCTATTTTAAATAAATGGGGAAAAGATACTGGTCATATTTTTAATTTGGGACACGGTTTAATGCCAGATATGAGTGTAGAAAATGTTAAATATTTAGTGGATGTGGTAAAAGAAGAAAGTAGAAGATAAAAAAAGGGGCTTATAGCCCCAATTTTTTTCTTACAAAAATTTGGACAAATTTTGAAATGTATATTTATCTGGAATTATATCAACTTTTAAACCTTCATTTTCAATAGCCTTTTTAGTTGTTACACCGATAACTGCAATTTTCGGATGGGAAAGATATTTTTTTCCTTTTTCATTTTCAAAGATTTCTAAAAAATTTTCAAATGTTGAAGGGCTTGTGAAAACTACTGTATCAATTTCTTGATTTTGCAGCATTTTTTCTACTTTTTCTTTATTTTCTGGAATATTCCCTACAGTTTCATAAATAGGTAAAATTTCGATTTTTATATTTTTATTTTTAAAATGCTCGGATAACAGTTCTCTGCCTTTTTTGGCACGGGGAACTAATATTGATTTGTTTTCAAACTCTTTCCATCTTTTTTCAATGAGTTTTACTACTCCTTCTGCTCTAAATTCTTCTGGAATCAGTATATTATTGAATCCTATCTCTTTCAGTTTCTCAGCAGTTTTTTCACCAACGGCAATAATTTTTTTATCTTTTATTTTTTGGGACTCTACTTTATCAAAGAAGAATTTAACAGCATTTACACTTGTGAAAAGAATAAAGTCATAATCTTGAATAGAATCTATTTCAAATTCTAAAGGAACGGTTTTTATTGTTGGAAAAGGAATGATCCTATAATTTTGCTTACTTAAATGTTTTTCAAACTCCTTATATCTGTTTGTTGTTATTAAAATGTTTTTCAATAATCCTCACCTACTGGTAAAAGGAAAACAAAATCGTCTTTTTCTAAAATAAATGTATCTTTTGGATTCATAATAACTTTTTTTCTTCTTTCTATTGCGATAGGGAGATAATCTTTTTTCCTCGCAAATCTGAGTAATTCTCCAAAATTTGTGAATTTGCCTAATTTTGCAACTTTGATTTTCTTGATTCCGTGCTCTTCTCCTATAAAAGTGTTTACAAGATTTGTTAATCCAGGATTGAGAAGACTGTTAAACATCAATCTACCCATTAATTGTCCATGGATAAGAACTTCTCTGATTTTTAATCTTTTTTGAAAAATGCTTGCATCCTCATCTAATAGAACTTCCACATAAAGATTCGCCTGTGGGTTTAGATTTCTTATGAGCATTGCTGCGAGGGCAGTTCTTGCGTCTATATTTCTTTCGGTAAGTCCTTCTTCCCTTTCTCCAACTATTAAAACATCAGATGCTTTATCAATTCCAACATCCATAAGAACGCTTTCATGAATAAACTCACCTTTTTTGTAGAGAATAAAATCAGATAGCTCAATATCAAGCAATTCTTTATCCCATGTAGTAACTAAAACAACTCCTTTTTCTTTGTCGATCCCATGAGCCATTATTTGTTCTAAAACTTCTTCTGATGTTTCATTCCATCCACAGATTACAATATGATTTTCTAAATCTGGCATTTTTAACCCACCTTGTTTTAATGTCATTAGTCTGCTAACCAGAGCAGCAGAGAAGGTACCTGTTAAAGAGGAAACTAAAATAATTCCTCCACCTATCATTATAGATGTTGCTAATCTTGCTTCATCAGATTTTGGAGCAATGTCTCCAAAACCTACTGTTGATATTGTAACAATACCCCAGTATATTGCGTGCCACATTGATTTGAACTGTTCCGTGTTTCCTGCATTGTATTCAAATATGTAAACAATCAGTGAAAATATCACTATCCATGCAAATATTGATGTAAAAATAAACGCAAAAAGAAAACTTTGTTCTTTTAAAGCAACAAATAAACTTCTTAAAGCACCGCCATATCTTATAATCTTTAGTAATCTCAGTAATCGTATAATTCTAAATGCCCTAAGTGGTCTGATAATTGGAAGAATAGCGAGTAAGTCAATTAGGGCATAAGGTGAAATCATCCAATGTAGTTTTGGTTTTAAGGCTGCAATAAATGATTTTATATAAAGTTTATATCTGTTTGTTTCTTCAATTGTTTCTAAGGATTTTCTAAAATCATCGAAAAAATTAGAAATAACCCACCATCTTGTAATATATTCAATTACGAAAAACCACAAAGCAATATATTCATATTGGTCAATGAAAGAATTTAGATCTGGAGGCAATTTTGGTTTTAAACCTGGAACATACTCAATTATTATTCCGATAGATGATGTTATTACAACAAAGAGGGCAAAAATATCATAAATTTGCTTGTAAGGGCTATTTTCGTTTTCAAGAATATTATAAAGCTGTATTTTTATACTTCTATAATACTTTTTTAATTTTCCTATTTTTGAATCTGCAAAAGGATCCCATTCTCTTTTTAACATTTTATTTATTTTTCTATATTTTGAATTATATCCTGGATTATATCATGCATAGATATTATACCTTCAATTTCATTGTTATCAGTAACTAGAAGTCTTTTTATTCCCATATTTATCATCAGTTTTGCAGCATGTTTAACGTCTAACTCTTTAGAAACAGTTATAGCTGGTTTTTTATAAATATCATATACATTTAATAGATCTATATCTCCTTCTTCGGCATAAATAGCTTTTATAATATCTGTGTAAGTTATTATGCCGTAAGCGTCGTGAGGATTTTGTTTGTTTACTACTAATGCTTTTAGTTCTTTATTTTCCATTAGTTTCAAAGCCTCTTTTAACGAAGCAGTCGCTTCAATTAAGATTACTTCTCTGGTCATTAAATCTTTTACTAACATCTTGATTCCTCCATTAAATTTCTTCTTTTATTTCTTCTTCAAAAAGTTTTACTTCTTTTTTATTAATTCCTGCGATATGTTCTATTGGAACAGTAAATGCTAATCCCCTATCTTCTTTATCCAGATCTAATTCTTTGTGTAAAGCTTTTAACACTTTTAAAGACAATTTTCTTTCTAATACAAAAATTAAAATAGTTTCTTTACCTTCAAGGGTTAAACCTAAAAAAGTTTTCTTTTCTTCCAATCCTAATCCTCGTCCATTTAAAATTGTTACTCCACCTGCCCCTGCATTTTTTGCAATTTCTATAGCTTTTTCTTCTAATTCTTCAGAAATAATTGCAACTAATCCTGCAAATCTCATGATAACTCCTCCTCTTTTCTCTTTTTGGCCAAAAATTCAGATAAAATTCCATAACCCATGACAGTTATCATCGGGAATAAAGATGCAAAAGCAATAAGTCCAAATCCATCAATTAATGGATTTCTCCCTGGGATGTTTGTAGCCAATCCAAGCCCAAGAGCCGCTACTAAAGGAACTGTAACAGTTGAAGTAGTAACCCCTCCTGAATCATAGGCTATTGGAATAATATATCTTGGAGCAAAATAAGTCATAATAATAACAATAATGTAACCAACTATTATGTAATAATGAATGGAATCGCCTACAACTATCCTATAACATCCGAGAGCGATACCAATTGCAACTCCAATGGCAACAAATACCCTCAGTATAAAATCATTTATTTTTCCAGCAGAAACTTCTTTTGCTTTTAGGGCTACGGCAATCAGAGCTGGCTCTGCCATAGTAGTAGAAAATCCAATCAAAAATCCAAAAAGGTAAATGAGCCATACGTTATTCATTTGTGTTAATTGTAAAGCCATTGTTTCACCAATTGGGAATAAACCTTCTTCAAGTCCGACAAGAAAAGCGTATAAGCCTAAAATTACAAGAATTATTCCAAATATAATCATTTTTAAATGAGGAATTTTTTGTTTTATTACCAAAAATTGAAATAAAAAAATTACAGAGAAAATAGGAATTACATCTTTTATAACAGAAAGTAAATCAATAATAGCTTCCATAAGCCAGTGTCTTTCTGGCTCTATTTCCGAATAATTAACTTCAGGAATAGGTAAATTTGAAGCAGCGGTAGCAACAGAGCCATCTCCAGAAGCTAAAGAATAAACCAAAATTCCATAAGCCTGAACAAAAATCATCGGAGTAAGAGAGGCAAAAGCAATTAATCCAAATCCATCAATCATAGGATTTCTGCCTTTAATACTTGAAGCAAGACCAACTCCAAGGGCAGTAACAAGAGGGACTGTAACAGTTGAAGTTGTTACTCCACCTGAATCATAAGCAAGTCCAACTATTTCGGGCGGTGCAAAAAAGGTTATCGAAACCACAATTATATATCCTGCAATAATATACCAGTGAATAGGATGCCCTAAAATTATTCTAAGAACCCCAAGGGCAATGGCAAAACCTACTGAAAAAGCAACTGTAATTCTAAGCCAGAAAGCATCTATTTTTCCAGAACTTATGGCAGCAGCCTTATCTGCAATGGCTATTAAAGCAGGTTCTGCAACAGTTGTAGAAAATCCTATTAAAAAGGCAAAAAGCAAAAGCCAGAATAAAGAACCTTTTTTGGCAAATTCATAAGCTAAATTTTCCCCAAGGGGAAAAATTCCTACTTCTAAACCTTGAATAAATATTGCCAATCCAAAAGCCACAATAGAAAGCCCAACTAAAATTGAAATTAAGTTGTCTGGAATTTGTTGAATGATAACCAATTGAAAAAAAGAAATTACTACAATTATTGGCAAAAGATCGCGAATTGATCCTTTAAATATTTTTAAAAATAATTTTAGTTGTCCCATCAGTCCCTCTATTTTGTTTATTATGATAACAAATTTCAATCTCAATTATAATGAAATAATAATTTTCTTTAAAGAGAGTGAATGCTTGATTGATTGAATAAAATCATTAACCATCTATCTATTCCTAGAGATGCACCGCTACATTCTGGGAGATTTTGAATAGATTTTAAGAATTCTCTGTCTATCTCATATTTTTTTCCTGTTTCTATTTCTTTGTTTTTTATATCTTTATTCAATCTTTTTTCAAGTTCTTCTCCATTATTTAACTCCCAGTATCCATTAACCAGTTCTATTCCATTTATATAAGCTTCAAATCTTTTACCTTTTCCATCTACAACTTTTGCCATTGCAGAAAGCTCTGGAGGATAGTCATAAATAAATGTTAATTTTTCTCTTCCTAAATTTGGCTCCACATAAAAAGCATAAATTCTAAAAAATAGATCTTCCCAGTCATCGGAATATTCAAAATGTTTTTCATTTTTTTTAATAAAATCGTTCATTTTTTCAACGCTGTCTGGATAAATTCCCGTAAATTTACAAAATGCTTCATCTACTCTTATTTTTTCTGATTTTCTTAAATCATAAACTTTACCTTGATAATTAATAACTGGTTTTTTATAAATAGCATTTGCTGATTCTATAAAGATATTTTGAGTATCGTCCATCAAATCCTGTAAATCGTAATTTACACGATACCATTCAAGCATAGTAAATTCTATACTGTGTTTTGGAGAACCTTCATAATTTCTGAAAACTTTTGTTATTTGAAAAATGTCTGATCTTATTTCCGAAAGGATTTTCTTCATTTCAATTTCTGGAGATGTATGAAGATATTTTTTCAGTTTTTCATTTTTTTCGTTGAAGACTTCAAGCTCTACAGGATACATATTACTATCAAGGTTTGGATAATCGTTCAATATATTTGTAAAAACTTCAATTGCGTCTGTTTTGTAAAAATAATCTCTGATAGATTTTATTACTCTGGATTTAAGTTCCAAAATATATTTAGTCAAAAATTTCCTCTTGATTTTTTGACTAATATTATACGATTTAATTCAGAATCAGGAATATGTATCCTGTCATGATTTAGTTAAGGGCTTTTTTCATCATTTCTAAAATGAGCGTTTCCATCTCTTCTGCAATTTCTTTTCCATTATCTGAGCCTATGCTTTCCATAATTTTAGTAGGCAATATTGTAGAGATGAAAGTTCCGTCTTCTTTTGTATAAACAGATACTCTGCACGGTAAATACGGGGAAATTGAAGGATTTAAAGTCAACATCTGTTGAGCATATTTAGGGTTGCATAACTCAATAATGTAGAACTTATTTTCTATATAATTTCCTTTTTCTTTTAGAATCTCGTGCATTTTAAACTCACCTAACGTGCTAAAATTTTGTTCTTCAGCAATTTTTTCAAAATTTTCTAATACTTCCTGTAAACTTTTGTCTGTTTTGAATTCAATCAACATTGGCATACCCTCACTTATGGATTTGATATATAATTAACTTCTATTATCGGTATAAATTCTTAGTTTTTTAGAGGAGGAACCTATGGAAACAGAAAGTACCTGGCTTGAACTTGCAGGAATAATATTTTTTACATTTATGGTTATTACTGTTGGTTTATTATGGGCATTGTCAATAAAAGCAAGTTATAACGAGGAAAAGGAAAAAGAAAAAAGAAAGATACAAGAAAATACCCAGTCTAATAAGGAAAGTACACAATGAAAAGGAATTATCCTTTCATCATTATTACTGCTTTAGCCATAATAATGACACTTGTATTTGTTTATCTATTTACATATCAAAGTGCTATAAACACAGTTAGAAGTGCAGTTCTCATAGAAAAAGCATACCCGAAAATAAAGCCTGAAGAGTATATAAATCAGTTAAAGATAGAAGCTCAAAAGAATAAATTACAACTTACAGAAATAAGGAAAGAAAAAAATATTTATTTAATTCAAATTTTAAATCCAGAACTTTTAGATAAACTATTGGCAGCTCCATCTGTTGCAGTTCTTTCGATTATCAATATTGCCGTTTATGACATAGGAGATGGAACTGCTGTTGTAGGAAATAATCCTTACTTGTGGGATATCATTTCACCGAGTAATTATATTGATGATTTGGCTGAAAGTTATTCAGATAGATTATCTGAAATTTTTGACAATGTTTATTGGGAAATAAAAAAGAAGAAAAAGATTTTAAAATAAAAAATAAAAAAGGGAGGAGATTCCCTCCCTCTTATCTTACCATGTTAAAAATGCTGATAAAACATATCTTCTATCTTCATCCTGTCCAGATGAAGCCCCAACTTCCTCTCCATAAGTGGAAAGAGCTATTCTGAATAATCCTAGTCTAATATCTAAACCTGCTGTAGCATATCCTTCATATAAACCAGCTCTCAGCGTTAGATTTGCAAATCTTCCATCGTAAATTTGAGCTTCCCCACCAAATCTGATTCGTTTCATCTTGGAACTGTCATTAAACTGTTCTGTTATATCTATGTAATCAGCAGCAAGTAAAAAGTTATGAATGAAAGGTAATTTAGGATTTATTGAAAAACCAACGTTGGCAGTCATTGGAATCTTTCCTGCATCCTGAAAATCTAAATCTCCAATATTTTGTAAAGAAAAACCTACCGAAGGTTTTAAAATAGAAACTAAAGGTAAAGATAAATGTTCAAGTCTGTATATAGCTCCAAAATCAAAAGAAGCGGCTGTTCCATCTTTTGCAAGATCATCTGTTATATATGTGTCTAAATCGTCCTGATGTTCCACAAGTTCTCTTGAAGAAAAGTTATGATACAGTGTGTTTCTATAAAAGTATTTTCCATCTATACCAACACTTAGATCACCATCTAAAAAGTCATAACTAATCCCTGCAATTACACCTGCTGTAGAATTATAATCAAGTTCTAATATTCCTTCTGATCCAAAACCTTGATGGGTTTTTCCATTCATTGAAATTCCTGCTAAAAATCCAATTGAAAAAGAAAATTTTGAGAATTTTCTTGCTACTGCAGAATAGTCTGAGGCATCAAAATGTAAATTTTTCCCTCTATATTTTTTCAATACATCATTAACCGCTCTTAACTGGTCATCACCATCATCACCATCATGGTTTAGGTCTCCTGTATCAAAGGCGTCCATTAAATCAGAAATGAAATCAATAGAGTTTTGATTTGTTGATATATTCAGACCTAACAAGTCTACCTCAAAACCTGCAGAAGGATTCAGGTTTGATAAACCTGCAGGATTATAAAATACTGCTGTAGATGAGCCACCAACTGCAATATTGGCTCCACCCATTCCTAAAACTCTTGGATCTTTATATAAATATGGATATTCATATATCTCTCCAAAACTCAATGTTGCAAATGCAAGTGTATATAACGATGTTAATGCTATTTTTTTCTTCATCATTCATCCCCCTTTATGTATTTTGAAAGTAAGTCTACTCTGTCTGGCTTAATCTTTATTTCTTGTGCAGTATTCAGTGTCAAAGGCGTACATTCAATACCGTCACAAAGACAGGCAGAAGGGTCAGGTTCGCAGAGGTCTTTAGTGAAATCTTTTATAGCGTCTTTCACGTCATTTTGTTGTTCTTCTGGCAATATTGAAATTAAAGATTCTATACCGTTATTGATAGCATTTATAACAGCCTCTCCCA
>JALVEZ010000207.1 GCA_027030405.1 Hydrogenothermaceae bacterium
ACAGTTGGAAGTTTCAGTTATATAAATGGATCGGTTTACGGTTATATTGGGAACAATACAACAAGAGGTTTAATCGGTATCAGTAAAGAATATTCTAAACCTTATGAAACAGGAGAAGGAAAAAAAATAACAGAATACCCACAAGGAAAAGCAGCCTATCAAAATGATAAAAAAGACAGTACAGCATTCAATATAACATCTGTATGGGGTAAACTATTGATAACTCCTTTAGAAAATCAAAAAATATCTATAGACATTTCATATAAAGATGGAAAAGATATTTTATATCCTTATCTTTTGATGGATTCTTTATCGGATAAAAACAAAAGAGCTAATTTTAGCTATGACATAACAGATATAAAACTGAATGTTCAGTTTTACTGGAATTCTAATGAACATGATATGAGAGATTCATACAGAGTTTCCGCAGTTCCATGGACAGACGGGACAAAATCAACCCGTGGATATGCTATGAGGACTTATGCAGAAAGCTCGATTTATGGATTTAAAGTTAGCCGTGGCTTCAACATCTGGGATATGGATTTTAAAGCAGGTTTAGACTGGTATAAAAGAAACTGGAAAGCAAATAACACACTTATGATGTTAGATAATAAAGGTATGATTCCTGATGTGGACATTTCAAATATAGGTATTTATACAAAAGGAATAAAAAGTCTCAGTAAACATTTTATTTTATCAGCAGGCGTAAGATACGATTCTGCTAAGTCTGAAATAGACAAAAATGCGTTTGGAACAGCAAACACAGGTATTTATTCTCAATACTATTTAAAATTTAAAACCTCTCAAACCGATAGTAATTTCTCTGGAAATGTCATCTTAAAATACAAATTTGATAAATTTTCCAACATTTATTTAGGATATGGACATACTGTCAGAATTCCAGATCCACAGGAAAGATATATAGCGCTAAAAAGACCAAATCTACCTATGCCAAAACCTGACTGGGTAGGAAATCCAAATCTAAATCCTGTCAAAAATAACGAAATAGACGCAGGTTTTCAATGGAAAAAGGGAATGTTTAAAATAAGGGGAAATATCTTTTATAGCAAACTGAAAGACTATATCTACATAGTGAAAATCAGGAACCTTGCAAACACAAAAGATGCAATGTCTTACACAAACATTGATGCAAAAATGTATGGAGGAGATATATCTTTAAATGCACTCCTTACAGATTTTATCTCTTTTGATATCGGTGCAGCATATCAGAGAGGAAAAAAGGATGATAACAGATTCTCAGATCAGGATCTTCCAGAAATACCTCCTTTAAAGCTCAGAACTGCCCTTTTCTATGACAACTTAAAATATTATGGTGGTTTAGAACTCATTTATTCAGCAAAACAATCAAACGTTGATTCCTTATTGAAAGAACAGGAAACAGATTCCTATACGGTGGTAAATGTAAAAGCTGGTGTAAACTACGGAAAGTTAAGTTTTCATGTAGGAATAGACAATATTTTTGATAAAAATTATTACACTCACCTTTCCTATCTCAGAAATCCATTTTCAACAGGAACAAAAATCCCAGAACCAGGTAGATTTATATACGGAAGATTATCTTACACATTTTAAAATATTATGCAGGTTGTTTAACAACCTGCATTTTTTTACTTCTGCAGTCAATAGATCATATACTTCTCAAGAAAAAAAATCCTCAATATCCAATTATATCCATTCTCAATATTTTTGATGTCAGATTAGAATTGTTTATCCAGTTTAATTTATTATATATCTAAATTTTCATAAGGAGGTAAAATTTTGATGGAAAAAGAAATTAAGTTAACTAAGAAACAAGAAAAGAAATTTTTACAAACCTTTATAAACATCTTAGAATCTGAACCAGAGCTTAATGAATTAGCTAAGGAAAATAATAATATAGATCTGAAAATAGCAAATTATCTTTTCCCTAATGAAGAAATTAGCTATGTTATTTATGTAGTTGCTTTTTTCAAAGGGGAAGTTGATTTAACTAAAATACCTACGTTTGAAGAATTAATTAATTCTGAACATAGTTATTTTATAATAGCAAAATTCAATGGATTATCGTTATTAAATTACATTGTAACAAAAGAACTTTCGGACATCTTTATAGTTTAAGATTATAAATCTCAACATGTTAACATAAATTAAAAAGGGCTTGATATATTGTATGTTTCAAATACTTTTTCATATTTTTCTTTTGGTTCAGCATTTTGACTTCTTAATGAATACACAGGCACATTTATTACATGTCCAATTGCCATTCCAAGTGTAAATGCTATAACTGCAGGAACACTTAGGAATAAATTTAATTTATTTACACCTTTTTCATCTTTGAGTTTACCTATAATTGAGTTGATTTCTTTTACATATTTTTTCCAATCCTCATTTACAGGAAGTTTTCCTTGATTTTCTTTTAAGTTGATTTCAATAACAGGCATATTTTTACCATTAGCTTTCAAATAATTTTTTACATCTGAATAAAGAGTATGACTTGCTAAATGAAGCGCAATAGCAACTTCCGAATAATTATCATTTTCTGGAATTGTTATATTACAATATTTAGGATTCTCTAATATGTTGTTATTGATTTCTTTTAGCTCCCTCAGATTTTCTGAATTTTCCATATCCATAACCGGATGATAATTTTTATCTTTTCCTGGTTGATAATGGTATAAAATGCAAGGTAGTCTTGATCCAAACTTAACTCCAAGACCGAAAGCAAGAGCAGAAATTCCAACAGAAATATGAAATACAACTGTTTTTTGATCCGCCTTTTTTATAATATTCGATATTTTAGATGTGAAATCTTTATTTATATAATCTGTCCAAAATTTTTCATTTAACGGTAAAAAATCTTTTGAAAATAAAGTAGTATCTTCTTTTTCTATATCATAAATTTTTTGTAGATTTTTTAAATTAAAATATTTTTCCTTCTTCTGCATTTCTTCTTCCAAGTCATCTAAAGCTTTATTAATATCTTTATTTGCGAGCTGAATAAAAGGAACTGGTATATGCTTTCTTCCAATCCAGAAATCAAGTTCTTCTATCTCTTCAACTTCTTTCGGAGATATTAATTTTTTTCCTTCTTTTTCAACTGCTTTTCTTTTTTCTTCTATTGCTTCCACATAATAAATATCTCTATCAATTCCGATTTTACCTGTAAAAGCATATTTATCTAAGATATCTTGTTGATAGTTTAAAGCTGCATAAAGAGACAGCATAAATGAATTATGTTTAAAATTATCGCTGAATACCACAAAAAAGTTTTTGCCTGTTATATCTTTTATAGTTTTAATAGCTGATTTTATCTCTTCGTCATTTGTGAATACTACTGGTTCATCATATTTTTTAAGTTCAATCACTATCATTTGGGCAAGTTTTGCCTCATACTTATGTATCAAGTATATTGGGAAATAAGCAATCTTATAATCCGATTGAAATATTTCAGCAACTATTCTTTCAGGAAGATCCAAGACTTTCGAAAGTAAAGAAAAATTAAAAACTTTGTGGTGCTTTCTTAGACTTTTATAAAGTTCAAATTTTATTTGATTATCATTACCTTTGAATAACTGATAAAATTCCTCCAACTGATTTTCAAATTTTCCAGCTTTTATTTTTTTTATTAAAAATTTTTTATCTGATTCATTTATTGAAACGCTTTCTGTGGAATCCATTCTAAGCCTCTATTTTTAAATTATCGGCAATATATTCTATACTTACCATTTTTAAATTCTCAGGAAGTTTTATTTTAAACATTTCTGGAATAGTTCCTTCTATTGTTTTACCAAAAATTTGGATCTTTCCTTTTTTCCCGATTAATTCTTTGTTAGTTACTTTTACAATTAATTCATTGCCTTCTTTTATCATTTCGAAATCTTCTCTTTCTGTATAGTGTTCTTCTTCTGCAGCATAAGCTATTTCTGGAAGTTCTATATTCTGTCCTTCTAAACTGTTATAAAGCATTTTGTCTAAGAATTGGATTTGTGCTGTTTCTTCCAAATCATCAAAGTATTGGAATATATTTGATTTGAATTCTTTTACGTCTTCAACTTCATCTTCTTTGAATTTGTTCTGAATATACTCTCCCTCTTCAAAAATTGTTAAGCCCCTTTTTTCTTGTGGTATTTCTACCCCCTCATCTAATACTTTTAAAAGAGTTTCAATATCTTCATCAGATAGTTTTCCTATATATACAGCTTTTTGTATCTGCTCCAAAGGAATGTAAAATTCGTTCCATGTTTCTACCATATACGGAAGATCATTAAGATCAAAGATGAAATCATCTTGAGTAGCAAAATCAACGAAATCAGAAACTTTATAAACAGAATAAAGATTTTTTTTGCTATCTTCTAATTCTCCATTTATCATAAAAAATATTGGTATATTTCTATCAGACACAAAATAATAAATTTCTCCAAATTCTAAATCTGGTTTTTCTATTTTTTCTTCTTTTTTTATAGTTTTTTGGAATTCATTAAATTTCTCTTTTATTTTTTCTTTATCAATCTCTGGTAGAGTTTCTATTTCTGGCAGCGGATTTTCTTTTTGTTCTTTGTACAGTTTGTATAAATCTTCTAAGTATTTCATCATAATTACCTCGTTTTTTGTTTGACTCTTTTAATTAACGAAACTTTTCACAGATTTCTGACATTAGATATTCTTGAACAAAATAACTAAATCCTTCAAGTGAAAATCCCTTTTCCTTTACAAAATCAGTTAATAAGGTCTTTAACCTACTTTTCCTTTTATAAGCTGCATCATCAGAAATTTCTTTTCCAAAAAAACTTTTATCATCAAGAAACATATAGCAAAGTGTTCTTTTTTCTGATTCTGAAAAATCTTTTTGAATAATATCTGCTATTTCTTTTGCTTCGATTATTACTATTAAACTAACTTTTTCATTTACACCTATGAATTCTTTTGTTTTACCTTCTTCATCTTTTTGGATTACAGGTTGGTGTTTTTCTTGATTTTCTTCTGTATAATACTTTTTCAAAACTTCTTTTTGTTTCGTTCTCAAAAAGTTATGCATAGTTTTGTATATATAAGAAACAATATTTGTCGTTTCATCTCCGATTTTTTCTTTGATCGTTGGATTTAAAGAAAAGTTTTGTTTAAAGAGTATTTTTGATAAAAAATTACCAAAAACATCTTCAGGTTGACTATATTTTTTTAACAGATCATATTTATTAAATTCTTTCAAAAATATTCTAAACAGTATTTCATATCCGTTTATACTGTCTGGATTATGGGGGTCTAACAAAAATTCAATAATATAATCAAATGGAGAGTTTTTATCTTGCATATTATCCCTCTAATTCTTTTAATATTTTATTTATATAATCTTTGTCACAGGTTGCACATTTTTTGATAAGTTTGTAATTTTCAGTCATTAGATTCACATTAGATTGTGAATTTTTAACAACCTCACATTTTTCTATTATGGCTTTTTTCTTAGTCGATGATTCTATATGTTCTAACTCTTTAAGTAATAAAATAGGAATAGAATATTCTATCCCTTTTATTTGAGTAGTTTTTTGACCTTTTATTTTTCTTTTTAGAATTTTACCAAAAATATATGAATTGTCTTCTATGCTTGGTAAAAAACAATCTTTTGTAAAGAATTCACAATTTTTGATTTCAAAATCAACTTTTATAGTGGCTTCATTATCTTTATTTATATAAAATGTAGATAATGCTATAAATTTAATTTCAGGGGGTTTTATACTTGTAATAACAATCGGTCGGTATTTCTCTCCTTTTGTTTTATTTAAAAGATTATATTTGTTTGAAGTTAAAACTATTTGATTTTGAGAAACAAAATATAAAGCACATACATTTACAACATATAATTCACCTTTTTTAATATTTATGTATTTGATTGTTTTTTTCTTTTGTTCTTTGAGTTCCTTTTGGAGTTTTTTATTTTTTTCTTCAAGGTTGAAAATCTCTTTTTTTAATTTTCTATAGATAATTATATCGATTAATATATTAATCATATTTTACACTCCACCCAAAATTTAAAGATTAATCTGAATTAATTTAACATAATTTTTATGAATAAATATATTTTTTTTAATGTCAGAATTTTAAGCTAAGTAATGTTTATATTTTCAATGAAAAAATATATTAAGGGGGTTTTAAGTGATGAAAAATAAAACAAGGAAAACAAATAAAGTCTCTATTTCTGCAAATAAATCTATGGCAAATAAACATGCCATTCATACTTTAGGAAGGGCAAGAACTTTTAAAAACAAAAAGAAGGAAAAACCTTCTAAGAAAATCAAAAATATAAATGAATTTTTATATTGATTTTAAAAGGCGTCTTAGAGAAACATAAAAAATTAAAAATCTACTGTTACCCCTCAAAAACTCAATACTTACTCCCAATCATTTTGATCTACATAAAATTTATCTAAATTAATTGCATTATTATTTTTTATTGCCTATATATTTTTAATATAAGAAAAATCAGTACCGAAAATTTAATTGGCAATAGAATATGATTTTGGTCATAATTAAATCTCTACAAAATTGCGGGATGAATCTTAGTGTAACGCAGTAAAATTTGAGCCAATATTTATAAATATTGGGTTTTAAGTGTAGACTAAGATTCTTTATATAAAAATTTGTAGAGATTTAAAAAAATAGCAATTGCTTGAAAATAAAAGTTTAAATGTATATATTAAAATATTTTG
Organism: Hydrogenothermaceae bacterium; assembly: GCA_027030405.1. Classification (GTDB taxonomy): domain Bacteria; phylum Aquificota; class Aquificia; order Aquificales; family Hydrogenothermaceae; genus JALSSE01. The sequence continues at coordinate 6,702 of JALVEZ010000207.1, forward strand.
GGAATAAAAAAATTTTCACAAAACACCCGCAAATACCTTAAAATTATGACTATTGAATTGTCCCGCTTGACTAAGGGTATTAAAATGTCAGATTTTTGGCTTTACCTTCGTTTATATAAACAAACTTAAATTTAGGAGGTAAAGCAAAATGACAAACTTCAACGAGGAAAAATTCAAAAAGTTCATCAACGAAAACATCAAAAATGTATCAGAGGAAGACATCCAAAAGATATTAGAAAGAGAGAAAGAAATCCGTGAGAAATTTGAAGGCAACTCAGCGTTAGGAAAACTCTTAAACGATTTCAAACTACTAATATCCTTGATCAAAGACTATATAAAAGGAGAATATAAAGAAATACCCTGGTTCTCTATAGCTGCAATAATTGTTGCTCTCATCTACGTTCTATCCCCTGTTGATTTTATCCCCGATTTCATTCCAATTTTAGGATATACAGACGACGCCTTTATGATATCGTTGGTGATAATGATGATAAGAGAAGATTTAGAAAAATACAAAGAGTGGAAAATAAAAAAAGAGCTCATCTCCTAAATTTTGAAAACCTTTTAGCATAGATCTTCATCAAAAAAGATTATATAAAAAGAATAATCTTTATTAGGAGGAGCAAATATGAAATTTGTATTTTGTTATGATATCACTGATAAAAAAGTATTAACTAAAGTTGCTAAAAAATTAGAAAAACACGGTGTTCGAGTTCAATATAGCATTTTTGAACTTATAGAATATTTACGTATCCTTAAACAAAATGCCTGAGGCGGGAGTCGAACCCGCACGCCCTTGCGGGCGGGGGATTTTGAGTCCCCTGCGTCTGCCAATTCCGCCACTCAGGCAAAGAGAGAAATAATATTAATATACAAATGATATATAAGTCAAACTTATAAATCCTCTAAAGCAATACATGGATATAAATCCTGAGCTTTACCATCATAGTATTTATCCCCTTCCCATAAAGAGTAGTGCAACATTCCTTTCATAGTTCCATTAACCTCTACTTTATAACCA
>JALVEZ010000208.1 GCA_027030405.1 Hydrogenothermaceae bacterium
AGAAGCTAAATTTTTAGTTCCTCCTTATATATTCTATCCAAAAGAAAAAAATAAGTTCGAAGAAATAATAGAGGAAATTTATAAAATAATTGTAAATTATAATATTAAAATAGTTTTATTAGGAATAGGTTTTCCAAAGCAAGAAATAACATCAATAAAAATTAGTGAAAAACTAAAAAAAAATAATTTAAACTTGCCAATATTTGTTACATTAGGAGCTTCTTTTGAATTTTATATAGGAGAAAAAAAGCGAGCACCTCAATTTATACAAAATATAGGATTAGAATGGTTTTACAGATTCTTACAAGAACCGAAAAGATTATTTAAACGTTATTTTGTTGATGATATAAAATTTATTTCTTTCTTTTTTAAAGAATTGAGAAAAGAGGAAAGATATGATAATTAGGGCTAAAGCACCTTTAAGATTAGGTCTTGCAGGCGGTGGAACAGATGTTAGTCCATACTCTGATATGTATGGAGGGGCAATACTAAATGCAACAATTAGCATGTATGCGTATGCAACTATTGAACCACGGAATGATAATAAAATTGTTTTTAAATCAATAGATCGAGGAGAAACTTTTGAGTATCTATCTACAAAATTTTTGGATATAGATGGGAATTTAGATTTATTAAAAGGAATTTATAATAGAATTGTAAAGGATTTTACTAAAGAAGCTTTATCTTTTGAATTATCAACTTATGTAGATGCTCCTCCTGGTTCTGGACTTGGGAGTTCTTCTACTTTAGTGGTTTCTATAATAGGTGCTTTTGCAGAATGGTTAAAACTTCCTCTTGGTGAATATGATATTGCACATCTTGCCTTTGAAATAGAGAGAAAAGATTTAGAGATGGCCGGTGGTAAACAAGATCAATATGCAGCAACCTTTGGTGGATTTAATTTTATGGAATTTTTTAATAATGACAAAGTTATTGTAAACCCACTTAGGATAAAAACAGAAATAATAAATGAACTTCAATTTAATATACTACTTTATTATACAGGAACAAGTAGACTTTCTTCAAAAATAATTGAAGCTCAAGTAAAAAACGTGGATAAGAAAAAAGAAAAATCTATAGAAGCTATGCATAAATTAAAAGAACAAGCGGTTTTAATGAAAGAAGCAATATTAAAAAGTGAGCTTGATAAAATAGGAGAAATATTAGATTATGGATGGCAATATAAAAAACAAATGGCAGCAGGAATAACTAATCCTATAATAGATGAAATATATGAAACTGCGATAAAATCAGGAGCTACTGGTGGAAAAATTTCAGGAGCAGGTGGTGGTGGTTTTATGATCTTTTACTGTCCTAAGAACACCAGATATAGTGTTATAGAGGCTTTACAAAAATTTGGTGGTGAATTTAGAAGATTCCAATTTACCAAATATGGTCTTGAAACTTGGAGGGTTTAAATGTTTGATAAAGATATCAAAAAAGCATTATCTACTTCTATTAATGTGAAAAAAGATTTATTAGAAAATAAAGATTTAACTTCTACAATATCTATTATTTCAAAGGAAATTATTAATGCTTTTAAAAATGATAAAAAAGTTTTTATTTGTGGAAATGGTGGAAGTGCTGCTGATGCTCAACATATAGCAGCTGAATTGTCAGGAAGATTCTATTTTGATAGAGAACCATTATTCGCAGAAGCATTACACGTAAACACATCTTATTTAACAGCGGTTGCAAACGATTATTCTTATGAGGAGGTATATTCAAGATTAATAAAAGCAAAAGGAAGAAAGGGGGATGTTTTAATAGGAATTTCAACTTCTGGTAATTCTAAAAATGTTGTAAATGCCTTGGAAATTGCGAATGATATTGGTATGATTACTGTTGGAATGACTGGAGAAAGTGGAGGAAAAATGAAAGAGATTTGCAAATACCTAATAAACATTCCTTCAACTGATACTCCAAGAATACAAGAAGCACATATTACAATAGGTCATATAATATGTGAAATTGTGGAAAGAGAGCTTTTTAATGAATAGCAAGGAAGCAATAATACTGGCAGGTGGATTAGGGACAAGATTAAAAAGTGTTGTTAAAGATGTTCCAAAATCAATGGCAAACATCAACGGCAAGCCATTTTTAGAGTATTTATTAAACTATTTAAAATTTTATAATATTGAACATGTAATTTTGGCAGTTGGATATAAATCTAACATAATTAGAGAATATTTTGGTAATAATTTTAAAAATATTTTTATTACTTATTCTGAAGAAAAAGAACTTTTAGGAACAGGTGGAGCAATCAAACAAGCTTTAGAATTTACTAATAGTAAGAATATTTTAATTTTGAACGGAGATACATTTTTTGATATTGATTTAGAAAAATTCTATCGATTTCACAAAATTAAAAATTCAGATTTAACTTTAGCTCTAAAAGAAATGAAGGATTTTGAGAGATATGGTGTGATAGAAATTAATGACGACTATAGAATTACTGCCTTTTTAGAAAAAAAATATAGAAATAAAGGGTTAATTAATGGTGGAATTTATTTATTAAATAAAGGGTTTTTTAAATCTCTAAATTTATCAAAGAAATTTTCTTTTGAAAAAGACTTTATGGAAAAATATTATAAAGATTTTCAATTTTATGGAATACCTTTTTCTTCTTATTTCATAGATATAGGGATACCAGAGGATTATGAAAAAGCAAAAAGAGATTTTAAGAAATTTAAATATTAATAAAAACTGGACACTGTTTTTAGATAGGGATGGAGTAATAAATAAAAAAATTGAGGGAGATTATGTTAGAAATTGGGGGCAGTTTGAATTTTTACCTGACGTTATTGAAGCATTAAAAATACTCAATAATATATTTGGAAGAATTATTATAGTAACTAATCAAAGGGGAATTGGAAGAGGTTTAATGACAGAAAAAGATTTATCATATATTCACTATAAAATGTTAAGTATTTTTAACAAAGCTGAGATAAAAATTGATAAAATATATTACTGTCCACATGATTATAAAAAAGAAATTTGTTATTGTAGAAAACCAAAAATAGGAATGGCACTACAAGCTAAAAGAGATTTTCCCATAATAGATTTTAAAAAATCTATTATGGTAGGAGATTCTTTGTCAGACATTGAATTCGGAAAAAATGCTGGAATGGAAAGTATTCTGATAGGAGATAATAATAATCTTGATATTATTAGATTCAAATCTTTAAACGAATTTGCAAATAAATTAAAAAGAAATTAAAAGAGGGTTTATAAATGAAATCAATAATATTAGCTGGGGGAAGTGGAACAAGATTATTTCCACTTTCAAGAAAAAAGTTTCCAAAGCAGTTTTTAAGTTTTGGGGATAATGAAACTTTATTGCAAAAAACTATAAATAGGAATTTAAAAGCTGTTAATAATACTGACGATATAGTCGTAATTACAAATAATGACTATCAATTTCACGTTAAAAATCAGGTGAAAGACATTTTAGGAGAAGATTTTAATATTATTTTAGAGCCAATTGGAAGGAATACTGCTCCAGCGATAGCTTTGGCTGCAAAATACACACTAGACAAGCTAAATGCAGATGAAAATGAAGTACTATTTATATCACCTTCCGATCATATCATATCACCATACGAAGCATTTGCAGAATATGTAAAACAAGCTGAAGAACTTGCGAAACAAGGCTATATAGTCACATTTGGTATAAATCCAACCAAACCAGAAACAGGCTACGGCTACATAGAAGCAGATACAACAAATTCACTAACCATAACTAACAACAAACTAACATCAACTAACCCAGCTTACAAAGTCAAACAATTCCACGAAAAACCAGACTTAGAAACAGCCCAAAAATACTTATTATCTGGCAACTACTACTGGAACAGCGGTATGTTTGCATTTTCCATAAAAACAATACTTGAAGAATTTGAAAAACATGCACCTGAAATATTTAATCTTATTCATAACCATACATTTGAAGAACTGATAATGAATTTTGAAGAAATGCCTGATATTTCTATAGATTATGCAGTCATGGAAAAAACAGACAGAGCAGTTGTTTTACCTATGAATATTATGTGGTCTGATGTTGGTTCTTGGGATAGCGTTTATGAAGTTTTAGATAAAGATGAGAATCAGAACGTAAAGATAGGAAATGTTATAGATATCGATACAAAAAACTCTCTCATAATGGGAGATGAAAGACTTATTGCAACTATCGGAATAGAAGACATGTTAGTTGTCGAAACTCCGGATACTATTCTGATAGCAAAAAAAGGAGAAGGACAAAAAGTAAAAGATTTAGTCAACATATTAAAAGAAAATCCAGAAACAAAACCAATTACAGAATTTCACACAACTGTTTATAGACCTTGGGGATGTTATACGGAATTTGAAAAAGGTGAAAGATATAGAATAAAAAGAATAACCGTACAACCAGGACAAAAATTAAGCTTGCAAATGCACCACCATAGAAGCGAACACTGGATAGTTGTCAAAGGAACAGCAAAAGTCGTATTGGAAAATGAAAACGGTGAGTTGGAAGAGTTTTATATACATGAAAATGAAAGTACATATGTCCCAAAAACAACTAAACATAGACTTATAAATCCTGGTAAAATCCCTCTTGAAATTATAGAAGTTCAGGTGGGAGAATATGTGGAAGAAGATGATATTATTAGATTTGATGATATTTATAAAAGAAAATAATTATAACTTTATAGCTTTGTAACTGGACTTCAATTTAATTTTTTAATATCTTAATACTAAACAAAAAAAATTATATGCCGAATTATTTAAAAGTGTAAAATGTTTTAAGATTCGACAATCAAAGGAGGGTATTAATGTTTCCTGCATATAAGCGAAAAACTTATAAGTTTAAATCTGGATATGTTGAAATTGAAAAACTACCAGCTGATATAATATATAGAGCGCCAGAAAAGGAAAAAAATATCACATATATAAAAAAATGGAAAAGACCTTTTGATATATTTTTTTCTTTATGTGCAATAATTCTAACTATCCCTATTATGATTCCTATAGCCATAGCTATTAAATTAACAGATGGCGGTAAAGTTCTCTTTAAACAAAAAAGACCAGGACTAAATGGTAAACAATTTTATCTATATAAATTTAGGACTATGTGTGAAAATAATGATCACTTATTAAAAGAATATTTAGAAAAAAATCCAGAAGCAAAAGAAGAATGGGAGAAATATAGAAAGTTAAAAAGTTTTGATCCAAGAGTTACAAAAATCGGAAGATTTTTAAGGAAAACAAGTTTAGATGAACTTCCTCAGTTTTTTAATGTATTAAAAGGAGATATGAGTATAGTTGGACCACGACCTTACATAAAAGAAGAATTTGAAGAATATGATATTCCTCTTCATATTCAAAAGGAATTACTATCAGTGAAACCTGGAATTACAGGATATTGGCAAGTTTCTTCTAGAAATGAAGCTACTTTCGAGGAACGTATAAAACAAGATTTGAAATATATAAAAAACCAATCATTGTTATTAGATATTAAAATTATATTGAAAACTATAAAAGTAATGATCACATGTAAGGGTGCCCATTAGTGAATGTTCTTGTTACAGGCGGTGCCGGGTATATTGGAAGTCATGTTTTAAAAGCTTTAGATGAAAAGGGTTTTAATATTATTGTTTATGACAACCTTTCAAAAGGACATGAAGAAGCTGTTTTAGCTGGAAAGCTGATCATCGGAGATCTGGAAGATGAAGATCTTTTAAACAGAGTTTTCAGAGATAATAAAATTGATGCAGTAATGCATTTTGCTGCATTTATTGAAGTGGGAGAATCTGTTAAAGAACCTTTAAAGTACTACCAAAACAATACAGCAAATACGATAAATCTTTTAAAGATAATGGGAAACAATGATGTTAATAAATTTATATTCTCTTCAACTGCCGCTGTATATGGAAATCCAGAAACGGTTCCGATTCCAGAGACAGAATCAATTAAGCCAATCAATCCATACGGGCAGTCTAAAGCATTCGTTGAAAAGGTTTTAGAAGATAGTTCTAAAGCAAAAGATTTTAAATATGTATCCTTAAGATACTTTAATGCTGCAGGAGCTGATCCTTTAGGAAGAATTGGAGAAAGCCATAATCCAGAAACACATCTTATTCCCCTAATCCTAAAAACTGCAAAAGGAGAAAGGGAGAGCATAAAAATATTTGGAATAGATTATCCTACTCCTGATGGAACATGTATAAGAGATTATATACATGTTGATGATTTGGCAGATATTCATGTTAGGGCGTTAGAACATTTACTGAATGGTGGAGAAAGTGATGTTTTTAACTGCGGATACGGATATGGTTATTCTGTTAAAGAAGTGGTAGAAACTGCAAAAAAAGTAACAGAAATAGATTTTAAAGTGGAAGAAGCTCCTCGAAGAGAGGGAGATCCTGCTATTTTAGTTGCAGACAGTACAAAACTAAAAACTAAGTTTGGCTGGATTCCTAAATATAACGATTTAGAGTATATTATACAAACAGCCTGGAACTGGGAATTGAATAAAAGATTTTAATCTATAAGTTCAGGTTTAGGCTGGCCGATATAGTATCCCTGAGCAAAATCCAGTCCTAATCTTTTAACCTGCTCAAATACAGTTTCAGAATGAACGAATTCTGCAATAGTTTGAATTGCCAATTTTTTAGAGAAAGAAACAATTGTCTCTACAATGATAGAAGAAAAAATATCCGTGTCTATATTTTTTATCAATGACGCATCCACTTTTATATAATCAACATCAAGTTTTAAAATAAATTCAAAGTTAGAATACCCACTTCCAAAATCATCTATTGCTATTTTACATCCGTAAGATTTTACTTTATTTATAAATTTTGATACCTGTTCAAAATTTTCTATACCTTCAGACTCTAATATTTCAAATACAACATTTTGTTTATAAGGAATTTCCTTCAGTTTATTAAAAATAAAGTTTGTAACATCTTTATCCAGAATATCACTTACGGATAAATTTATAGAAAATTCATAATTTTTATCTTTAAATGTTTCAAATGCCTTTGATACTACTATCTTGGTAAGTTCAGGGTAAATTTTTGATTTTTTTGCTATATCTAAAAATTGATATGGAGAAACAACTGTCCCATCTTTTTTTATAAGCCTCATTAAAGATTCGTATTTTTCTATTTTGCCAGTTTGTATATTTAAAATAGGTTGATAATATACTGTAATTCTATCTTCTTTTATAGCGTCTCTTATCTCTTTTGCCCATTTTATATTTGACGCATAGTTTTTATGATAATCAACCGAACTGTCATAAATCAGATATTTTTTTCTTCTTTTTTTAGCTTCTTTTAATGCAACATCTGCTTTTGGAAAAACATTTTCTTTTTCTACTGCTGCTCCGACAGAAATATTGAGGTGTATTACTGTGTTTTTATCTATTTTGAATGGGTATTCTTCTATGTAAGACGTTAAATTTTCTAAAAATTTTACAAGGTATTCTTTCTGTATAGGTTTATCAACAAAAATAGCATATTCGTCACCTGATAACTTATACAACTCAAAATCTGTATTTTTTATAAACTTTTTCAGGGCTTTTGCCATATCTTTCAGTATCTTATCCCCAATTTCATGCCCGTAAAAATCGTTTATCTCGTTAAAAGAATCTATGTTGATTATTATTAATACAGGATTTTTGGCAGATTTTATATCTTCAATTAATTTCATTCTGCTTGGCAATCCAGTAAGTTC
>JALVEZ010000209.1 GCA_027030405.1 Hydrogenothermaceae bacterium
CTTTGGCTGTGGCGGTTTGTCCATTTTTAAAATCTTTTTAATTTCTGTAATAGATTTTTCAAGTTCTTTTTCTAAATCTGTGGTTAGTTTTATCTTTTCTCTTTTTCTTTCTTCTGGTATAAGAAGTTCGCCTTCTATGTTTATTCCTTTTTGTCTCAGATAATAAAGATAAAATGCTATCTGCATTTTTGCGCTTTTTAGATATTTTGATGATTTTTTAATTTCTCCGATGACTTTTTTAGAAGGAAGAATATCTATTTTGATGGTGTTGTCTATCATAAATTCTTTTTTTTGCCGTTTATAAAAGATTTCGTGAATGTGCCTTCCAAGTAAAAGAAAATCACTTTCCTGATCAGCCTCTATACTGTGTCCGATCAGCCAGACTTCCCGCGGACATATATAGTAATACCATATTAAAGTTCCGTTAATATCTTGTAATTCCCCCATGCTCTTAAAACTACTTTACTTTAAATCAGATTTCAACTAATTAAAGCACTCTGAAAATAAGCCTATTCTGACATTTTAATTCCTTATAGGCACGATAGTTTCTGCTTAATGAGGCTTTAGAGCCTGCTTACATTCCAATGTTTCAATTCCTTATAGGCACGCTAAAAACAAGAATTTTCAGCTCTTTGCAGATAATTTGTATTATAGGTTCTTAAGGAATATATGAAACTATAAACACATCTCCATATATTGGTATTAACTCTTTATAAAATACTTCTTTATATTCAAGGGTTTTTCAGTTTGAAAGGCATTTTATTGTCATTTTTTTATCAGTTTTGTTTTCCTTTTGTAAAGAAATAAAAAAACCCTAAAAAGAATATTCCTATCAGTGCAATAGCTAAAACCAAATATAACAAATAAGTTTCAGGTGTCATTCTTTTTGCCTCCAAAAGCAATAAATAAAGAACCTATAAATGTAGAAATAAAAAAGCCAAAAATTGCTACTAAAAATAATTTAATATTAAATTCTCCTTTGACAAATGGTTGTATCAAAGCAAATACAACAAAAGCAACACCAATATTAATAAACCCTTTTCCTACTTCTTTTGATGCTTCTTTAAAATCCACTACTTTTCTTCCTTTTTATATTTCTCCAATAACAGTTTTATTGCTTTTTATAATAGTTCGTTTTGGTATTTACCTTGCTTTACAGCTCAAATTTTAAATCTATTAAAAGTTTTTTATAAATGGTAGTGTTTAGATATGCCTTTTTCTTTTGTTCTCCACAGGTTTATCTTCCTCCTAACAAATATAACAATTTCAATTTTTGTTGACAAGTTGAAAAAAAATTACAAATGAGTTAGCAAGTATTTGATTATATTTTCTACTGTTTAAATACTTTTACCACATCATCCAATAGACTTGATTTTCCTTATAGGCACGCTAAAAACAAATTAGTTCCAGCTTGCACTCTTTTACCATTATATTCATTTCAATTCCTTATAGGCACGCTAAAAACAGAGGACAAGAAAAAATAGGAGCTGCTATGGCTAAAAAATTTCAATTCCTTATAGGCACGCTAAAAACTGAAAGACAGGAAACAAAACAAGGCTAATGTATTAGGTATTTCAATTCCTTATAGGCACGCTAAAAACATTCATCGAATCTCAAAGATGACGAACTTTTTTCATACGATAATTTCAATTCCTTATAGGCACGCTAAAAACAAATAGCTCTGAAAGTAGATGATACAGTTTACGAACCTTATTTCAATTCCTTATAGGCACGCTAAAAACGAACTCCTGAATGGAGTTTGGATAGGGAAGTAGTTGAATACTATTTCAATTCCTTATAGGCACGCTAAAAACTTTAATGAAATTTTCTGTTCCTGGTCTGCAAAAACCATTTCAATTCCTTATAGGCACGCTAAAAACGTTCCCTCTGACCCGTGCAG
>JALVEZ010000210.1 GCA_027030405.1 Hydrogenothermaceae bacterium
TATATTATGGTGGAGAAAATATAGGAGCTTACAAAATAGAAAATAATACAACAACTAACCTAACTAACAATCAATCAAACAAAACTAACAATACCTTAACCGTAGTAGCCAGTAAATCTCACCTTAACGAAGAAACAGAACAATTTATTAAAATGTTAGAAAATTACTTTGATAAAGTTGAAACAACTTCTATCGGTTCTTCATTAAAGATATGTCTTGTTGCAGAAAAAAAAGCAGATATTTATCCAAGAATCGCACCAACAATGGAATGGGACACTGCTGCCGCTCACGCAGTACTTAAAGGTGCTGGAGGTAAGATGGTTCAATACGAGCCGATTTCCAATTTCTCAGATTTAAAAAATCTCAAAGAATTAGAATACAATAAAGAAGATTTATTAAATCCTTATTTTATAGCTTTTAATATAAATGTCGATTGAAATAATTATTTTATTAGTAGTTATCGTTTTTCTAATATGGGGGCTTTATACTGAGATTTTCCATCCTGCTGCAGTATTTCTTATTTCTGTGGCAGTTCTTGTTATATTTGGAATTTTAAAACCTTCTGAAGCTCTTTCGGGATTTTCAAACGAACAAATAGCAACAATCATACTTCTTTTATTAATTAGTAATATTATTCGAAAAACAGGGATTATTAATCTTTATTTTTCAAAAATACTTTCAGATAAATCTTCTGAAAAAACATTTTTTGCAAAAATGTTTTTAACTGTTTCCACATTATCTTCTTTTCTAAATAATACACCAATAGTTGCTATGCTCATTCCATATATTTATGACTGGTGTAAAAAGAAGAATCTTTATCCTTCAAAATTTTTAATTCCTCTATCATATGCTGCAATATTAGGAGGAACTATTACATTAATTGGTACATCAACTAATTTGATTATTAATGGTTTTGTTGTTGAAAGTGGTATGAAACCGTTTCATATATTTGATTTTGCATATGTTGGAATTCCAGCAACTTTAATAGGTTTTTTATATATGTTTTTTATTGGAAGAAGACTTTTACCTGCCCGTGAAGATGTTATGAAATCTTTTTTACAAAAGAAAAAAGAATATTTAGTTGAAACTGTCATCCAAGAAAATTCAGAACTTATAGGGAAAAGTATAACAGAAGCTAAACTCAGAAATTTAAAAGGTCTTTTTTTAGTTGAAATTATACGAAAAAATAAAAAGATTTCTCCTGTTTCTCCAACAGAAATTTTGGAAAAAGGAGATATTTTGATATTTGCAGGGGAAACAGAATCAATAACTGATTTAATTTCTTCTAAAACTGGATTATCGTTGCCTGAACTATGTTTTATAAATAATCAGAGCCCCAAAAATGAGATTATTGAAGTAGTTATATCTAATAACTCCTCTTTAATTAATAAAAAAGTTAGAGATACAGATTTTAGAGCCAAATATGATGCAGCAATACTTGCAGTACATCGTAATGGGGAGAAATTAAGTGGAAAAATAGGTGAAATTGTATTAAAACCCGGTGATTTATTACTCTTATTAGCTGGAAAAGATTTCTGGAAAAGGGCAGAAGATACAACAGATTTTTATATAGTTTCAAAAGTTAAAGAAATTATTAATCCTGATTATAAAAAAGGTAATTTTGTATTTTTTAGTTTTATTTTTGTTATACTGCTCTCAGCTTTAAAAGTTATTCCTTTATTTACAGGTTTATTACTCCTTCTTACTATTTTTGTTTTACTTAAAATATCCTCTTACTCAGAAGTTAAAAAAGGAATAGATCTTAATCTGATTATCATAGCAGCTTTATCTTTGGCAATCGGAAAAGCTATGATAAATACTGGAACAGCAGATTTAGTAGCAAATTCTATTAATTTTATTTTTTCTCCTTTGGGAATAATCGGAGCATTGATTGGTGTATATCTTATTACCAATATCCTTACAGAGTTTATTACGAACATCGCTGCAGCATCTATAACCTTTCCAATAGCTGTATCTTCTGCTCAGGTTCTTGGTTTAGAACCTACTGCTTTTATCTTAGCTGTTGCATATGGTGCTTCTGCAAGTTTTTTAACACCTATTGGATACCAAACAAACCTTATGGTATATGGAATAGGTAACTATAAATTTAAAGATTTTATTAAAGTAGGTTTACCACTTTCTATATTGTATGGGATAATATGTATTGTTATTTTGTATGCGGTTTTTGTGAAAGCTAGTTAAAGTTAGTTTATTGGTTTATTAGATAAATAGTTAATGGTGGATTAGTTTATTAGGGGAATGGTTAAATAGTTTATTGGTTAAATGGGTAATTGGATAAAGAGTTAGTTTTGGTTAGTGATGGTTGTTGATTAGGTTTTTAAGTTAATAATAGTTAGTTATGGTTAGTTTTAGTTAGTTTATAGTTAGAGGGAGGAAAGATGGAAGAGAAGAAATTTATTATTCCACATGAAGGAAACATTAAGAAAGAAGACAGACAGAGACAAAAAGGTCACAAATCTGCCATTTTATGGTTTACAGGTTTATCTGGAAGTGGAAAATCAACTTTAGCCCATGCAGTGGAAGATAGACTTTTTGAGATGGGTTTCCATACTTATGTTTTAGATGGAGACAATATTAGGACTGGGCTTAATAAAGATTTGGGATTCTCAGCAGAAGACAGGGAAGAAAATATAAGAAGGATAGGAGAAGTTGCAAAACTATTCGTTGATGCCGGTATTTTTGTACTATCTGCATTTATATCCCCATACAAAAAAGATAGAGAATTAGTTAGAAATCTTGTAGAGAAAGATGAATTTATAGAAATTTATGTAAAATGTCCTTTGGAAGTTTGTGAACAAAGAGATGTTAAAGGCTTATACCAAAAAGCAAGAGCAGGAATAATCAAAAACTTCACAGGAATAGATGATCCATACGAAGAACCTGAGAATCCAGAAATAGTAGTAGAAACAGACAAAGAAACATTAGAAGAAAGCGTAAATAAGATAATTAAGTATTTGGAAGAGAAAGGGTATTTGGGAATATAAAGTTAAAAAGTTTTGTTATAGTTAGTTTTTGGTTAGTGGTAGTTGGTTAAAAGTTAATGAAGGATTAAAACATAATGGGAAGAAATTGGGATGAACTTATAGTTTGGCAGGAAAGTCATCAATTAGTTTTAGAAATTTATAAAACTTTAAAATATTTTCCAAAAGAAGAAACATATGGACTCATAAGTCAAATTAAAAGAGCAGCTATTTCTATACCAACTAACATAGTTGAAGGACATTCTAAAAATACCAGTAAAGATTTTCAAAGATTTTTATTTATAGCAAGAGGCTCATTAGAGGAACTAAAATACTTACTTTTATTGTCTAAGGATTTAAGATATATATCAGAGGAAATTTATGAAAATTTAGAAGAAAAACTTTCAAAGATTAGTTTAAAACTGAATAATTTGATAAAATCTTTAAACAAAAAAAACTAACACTCATTCAACTAAAAACTAACCGAAACTAACCATAATTAACCAAAACTAACTAAAAAAGGAGGATTCACATGCTAAACCCACACGGCGGAAAATTAATTAACAAAATTGCAACAGAGGATGAAAAAAAAGAGCTTCTAGAAAAAGCAAAAACTTTAAGAAAAATCAGTATAGCTGATAGATATGTAAGCGATTGTGAAATGATCGCAAACGGTGGATTTTCACCATTAAATGGTTTTATGTCAAAAGAAGATGCTGAAGAAGTTATCAATAATATTCATCTGAAAAATGGCCTTTTATGGTCTATACCTATTGTATTACCTATTCCAGAAGAAATCTTTGAAGAACTAAAAATAGGAGATGAAGTTGCTCTATATGATAAACATGATAGACCAATAGCAATAATGGTAATAGAAGATAAATTTAACCTTGATCTTGAAAATTACTGTAAAAATGTTTTCAAAACTACAGATATCGAACATCCTGGTGTAAAAGTCGTAAAAAATGCAGGAAATAATTTCATTGGCGGAGAAATAGTAAGACTTTTAAACAGACCAGTGAGAGAAGGAATAGACGAAAAATACTATATCGATCCACAGCAGGTTAGAGAAAATATAAATAAAAAGGGCTGGAAAAAAGTAGTTGCATTCCAAACAAGAAATCCAATTCACAGAGCCCACGAATACATTATAAAAGTTGCCTTAGAACCAATGGATGGTGTGATGATTCATCCATTAGTCGGAGAAACTAAACCAGATGATATACCTGCAGATGTACGAATGAAATGTTATGAGACTTTAATAGATAACTACTTTAACAAAGAAAAAGTTCATTTATCAGTTCTCCCAGCTTCTATGCATTACGCAGGGCCAAGAGAAGCAGTTCACCACATGCTAATGAGAAAAAATTACGGTGCAACTCATATGATAATAGGAAGAGATCATGCAGGAGTTGGAGACTACTATGGAACTTATGAAGCTCAAGAGTTTGTAGAACAGTTTGTTGATGAACTTGAAATACAACCACTCAAATTTGAACATTCATTTTACTGTACAAAATGTGAAAATATGGCATCAGCAAAAACATGCCCACACCCAAAAGAAGACCATGTTCACTTAAGCGGAACTAAAGTTAGAGCTATGCTTAGAGAAGGAAAAAGACCTCCTAAGGAGTTCTCAAGACCAGAAGTAGCAGATATTCTTATAAAATGGGCAACTGGAAAATAATAGCTTCAGCTTATATATTGTAATTAATAACTTCCTCCAGAAGGTGAGATTGATGGCATTAGAAACTAAAGAAAAGACAAAGAGAAAAAGAAAAAGAATTCCTAAAGAACTAATATACGAAATGAGGCATGGAAGCCCAATATATTACAGAGATTATGACAAAGTTATCAGCGGAGAAAAAACTCTGGAGGAAGTTATGGGAAGCAGTAAATTACAGGCTATATTAATATGGATAATAGTAAAATTTTTAGCTAAAAATTTGGATACTTCAAAATATGAAGTTCTTTTAAACGAAGCAGGCTTTCAATGGGCACCAAGAACATGGAGAAATTTAGATATTGCTATTTTTGATAAGAAAAAGCTTTTTAAAGAGGGAATAGACGAAAAATATGCAAAAACTCCTCCAGAAGTTGTGATAGAGATAGATACTAAAGCAGATTTGAGAAAGTACGGAGACTTTATGAATTATGCAAGAGAAAAAACACAGGATCTATTAAATGCTGGTGTAAAAAAAGTTATATGGTATACAACTTTTGATAAAAAGGTAATGGTAGCAGAAAAGGGCAAAAGATGGTTTATAACAGATTGGGATGATACTATTGATGTTTTGGATGATATAAAACTAAATCTAAATGAACTGTTAGAAAAAGAAAAACAAGATTAACCTTGAAAAAATGAAGACATTAAAATCAGAGAAAAAAGTAGCATATTACATTAAAAAAATAGTTGAAGTTATAAAAAAATACAATCCCAAAAAAATTATTCTATTCGGTTCAAGAGCAAGGGGAGATAATAAAGTAACCTCAGATATTGACATAGCGGTGGATATAGACTTATCGTTTAGAGAACAAAGGAAGTTAAAAGAATATATTGATAAAGTAAGTGGTCTTTACAGCGTTGATTTAATATTTTTACCTAAAATAAATGAAAAATTCAGAAAAAAAATCTTAAAAGAAGGAAAAATACTTTATGAAAAAAAGTGAAGTTTTAATAAAAATTCAAAATTTTGAAAAAGCATTACAAAGGTTAAAAGAAGCAGTAGAAAAAGCAAAAGATGACCTTGATAAAGATGGTGTTATTCAAAGGTTTGAGTTTACAGTTGGATTGCTCTGGAAAACACTAAAAGCAATCCTTGCGTATCAAGGCATTGAATGTTATTCTCCAAGGAACTGTATAAAAGAAGCATTTAAAGCCAATATTATCAACGATGACGAAATCATTCTAGATATGTTGGAAGATAGAAATAAAAGCTCTCATATTTATGATGAACAAACAAGTGAAGAAATATTTGAAAGAATAAAAAGAGTGTATATTGATTATTTAGATAAACTAAACTTGAAAACAAAAATCTAAAAGGTGAATGAAATGGCAGTGATTACAGAAAAGAAACAAAAAAATAAGAAAAGAAAAAGAGTTTCAAAAGAACTGATATACGAGATGAGGCATGGAAGCCCCATATATTACAGAGATTATGACAAAGTTATAAGTGGGGAAAAAACTCTGGAGGAAGTTATGGGAAGTGGTGGTTTACAAGGATATTTAGTTGTGTTAATTGCTAACATACTGTTTGAAAAGTTAAAAGAAAAATATTTTATTTTAGCAAATGAGGTTGGTTATAAATTTGCACCTCGTAGTTGGTATAACCTTGATATTGCAATTATAGATAAAGAAAAGCTCCCAAAAATACCAGAAGGTTATATAACTGTTCCCCCTGAAGTTGTAATAGAAATTGATACAAAAGCAGATTTAAGAAAATTTAAGAACCCGCAGGACTATTTTCATAGAAAAACACAGGATTTGTTAGATAGCGGAGTTAGAAAGGTTATTTGGATATTCACAAAAGAGAAAAAAATATGGGTAGCAGAAAAAGGGAAAAGATGGTTTATAACAGACTGGGATGACACTATTGATGTTTTAGGTAACATAAAGCTAAACTTAAATGAGCTGTTAGAAAAAGAAAAACATTAAAAATGAATGTTAAACCAAAAGTAAGGCTTTCAAATAAAGAAATTGAAAAAATAAAAAGTATAATAAAAAAGTATGATCCAAATTCAAAAATCATCTTATTTGGAAGTAGAACAGACCTATCCAAAAAAGGTGGAGACATAGATTTATTAGTTATATCAAAGAAAATAGATTTTAGAAAAAGGAGAGAAATTTTAGTAGATTTACAGTTGGCTTTAGGAGAACGAAAGATAGATTTAATAATAACTGACAATCCAGAAAAAACAGAATTCACAAAAATAACGTATAAATACGGAGTTGAAATTTGACAAGTGAAGAGATGAAAAAAGTTTTTTGTGAAAATTTAAATTTATTGGAAAAAAACGTCAAATGGTTATTAAAATCTTATGAAAAAGCAAAGAATATTAATTTAGACAAAGAATTATCAGAAGAAGATTTAGAAGTTTTAGAAACTTTATCTAACAGATTTGGCAGAACAGTTGATATTTTAATAAACAAAGTTTTAAGAGGACTTGATATCATAGAATTAGAGGATATTAGCCGTAAACTTGATATTGTGATTAGAGCAGAAAAAAGAGGCTTCGTTGATGATTATAGAATCCTTATTAAAATGAAAGATTTAAGAAATGAACTTGTTCATGAATACATTCAAGAAAATTTAATAGAAAAATTTATAGAAGTTTTAGAGTATACTCCCAAACTGCTTAATATTATTAACAAACTAAAATCTTATATAAAAGAAATGAAGTACTGTTAAATAATTTTCATAGTGTTAGTGCAATGAATATAAAAAAACACTCGTTTAGCCGAAAAGAAATTAAATGCTAAAAGGAAACGGGAGTAATGATTTTATGAAAAATATAAAAGAAAAAATTAAGCCCTATTTAAAAGGTTAAATATAGTAGTAGATGATAAATAAAATAAAAAATAAAATTAATGCAGATATACATTTAAAAGAACTTCTAAAAGGTTCTTCTATTGCTTTTGTTTTAAGAATTCTTGGGATTATTGCAGGATATATTTTTACTCTTTTAATCA
>JALVEZ010000211.1 GCA_027030405.1 Hydrogenothermaceae bacterium
AGAATTTAACAGTCGAGTTTAATGGATTTCCTGTAGCATTAAGATTAAATAAATCTGGAGAAGCACCTGTATTTACTATTTCTATTGGATATGTGGCAGTTTCACCAGGATTTATAATGTCTTTAATACCGTTATTTCCATTATCTGAAGGAAGTATATCATCTGAGTCGTTTGTTCCATCTGTATTTCCATCTGAAGAATTATTCTGATTATCTCCTACAGTTCCTGTTTTTCCTACATCAATTCCTGCTGCAATAATTCCATCTATATTATCTCTTGTTTTATCTATAACTGAAGTATTATTTTTAGAACTTCCTTGAATAGTTACATAATAATCAACTGTTCCATCTAAAGGTTTTTGTGGTGTATTTGCCGGTATAAAAATTTTCACAATGAAATCTTTTGAACTATTTGGATCAAGATTTCCTAAATCAACTTTTCCGTCGGCGTTTGTATCAATAAGTTTTGCAGTTCCATTTCCGTTCCAAAATTCTACGATAGCACCACTTGGCAAGTTTGTCTCAGAAGTTAATGTTTCAATATTTATTAAATCAGACTTAATACTGTTATTTTTAGCTGTATGTTTGAATTCTATCCAATATCCTGCCGGTGCCTTATTTATATAGTTATCGTTTTGGTAGTTTGTTCCAAAATCTTTTTCTGCAGTTGGAGTAGTATTTGAAGTAGTCCATTTTCCACCTGAAAAAGTCCAACCATCTAATCCACCAATAGAAATATTAGCAAGATCTTGCGTAGGAATCACAGTATGAACTTCATTAGTATCAACAGATTTAGAAGTTTCAGAGCTATTTGCATATTCTACTTTAGCTTTATTATCTACAACTCCATCTGTATCATCAAACGGGTCATTTACAGTAACCTGATATTTAAACGTTCCTTGCTGATTTGGATCAAAAACATCTTCACTATTTCCATCTGTATCGTTAGGATCAGGTATTAAATATCCTATATAGTTGACAGGAGAAGTTGGTGATGTACTCCAGTTAGTTCCATCTGTTGAATAAACAACAGTTCCAGATGGTTGTCCCGAAACCGAGCCTGATTTAAATGTTGATCCTGTTGGAATATCATCGACTACCAATAATCCATCTCTTGGAGTTCCATCAATATTAATTCCTGTTTTTGATTTTGCCGGTTGAGTTCCAACATTTTTAAATGATATTTCATAATTTAAAACATCGCCTGGTTTAGCTTTATCTTTATCAACAGAAATAGAAGTCTGAATTAATGCATCTGTTATAACATTTACTGTTGCATTAGCATCAGCAGAACATCCAGACGGTGAAGTTCCTGAACCAGTTAATTTAAACTCTTCTGAATCAGTTGAGGTTTCCGATGCTCCTATTGTTACTGTAACTAGAAGAGTTTTTGATTCATTTATACCTAAAGTAATTGTTGAAGCAGATTGTTCTCCTGGATCTACAACACCATTTTGATTTAAATCTATATAAACTGTTTTAGTATGGTCTGTTCCAGTAACATTGTTAAGTTGAAGATTGAAACTATTTTCTCCATTACCTGTGTTTTTTATAACAAATGGAACATAAACCGTTTGTCCAGCAGTTCCTTCATAAGTTCCGCCACCACTGAGTTCAACACCACAAACTTCTTGAACAGTTGTTTGAACTATATTTGAAGTAGTAGTGTATTGATTGTTATTTTCATCAAAGTAAATAGCAGTAGCACTATTTCCAATAATTGTTCCTGCAGGCGTTAAAGCAACAGCCTTGTTAAAAATCAAACCTGCAGTTATAATCCCTGTTAAAAAATGTTTTTTATTAAAGATTTTCATGAAAAAAATCCTCTCTTATTTAACGTTTACTCTATATTTGAAAATTATTTTTTCCTTTGGTTGGACTTGCTTAACTGTCCAGAGTAGATTTGTGTACATATCAGAAGTTGCTATTTTTTCTACTTTCTTTCCATTTTCTATCACTGTATATTTTATAGGTGGTCTGTGAAATGTTTTCCCTCCATCGATAGAGAACTGCGGAGAATCTGTTGCAGAATTTTCTATATAAAGAGTTCCTTTTGGTATTTTTCCAATAATTTTTACATTTTTTATATTTTCATTTGATGTGTTCTCAACTATTATGTGATATTCAATAATATTATTTGGAAAAACTTCTTTTGGTAAAGGTTTTAATATTTCTTTTGTTTTATTATTTTCCTTTATAATCCTGACTAAAAAACCTTCAACTTTTATGGATAGCTTATTACTTTGGGCATACGAAATTATACTTATAAGTAAAAATAATAAAAATACATATTTAAAAAATCGCAAAACTTTCCCCTTTCCCATAAGTATAAGTAAGAAATTACTTTCTTAAAATAATATAAAAATTGATTTGAGTCAACTAATTGTAATTATTCGTAATTATTTTTTCGGAAAATATAATTCTTGATATTTTATACAATTTCTTAGATTATTATTCATAATTACAAAAATAGAGGTAATATGTTGAAAGAAAATATATTTTATTTATCATTTGTTCCACCTTCTAAAGCAAACAAAGTAAAAATAAATGCGAGAACTTTCACGAAGTCAAACAAAAGATATATAGTTCCTAAAGATGTTAGTCTTAAAATAAACAAAGCTATATGGGAATTAGAGATTCAAAATGAAGAAAAAAATATAAAATTTAATGAGCCTGTAGAAGTTGATATTTTATTTATTCTACCTACTAAAAGACGAAGAGATCTTGATAACATTATGAAGACATTAGGTGATTGTATGACAACTGCAGGCATAATTGAAGATGATAACTTGATTTATAAACAAACCTTAGAAAAAGTTTATATTCCGAAAAAGGAAGGTGTGATCATAAAAATAAAAAAATACAGAAAGAAAAAAACAGACGAAAATCTGTTTAAACAGTTAGAAGAATTTACGGAGTCGATAAATGGAAGTTCAGATAACACCTGAAAGTAAAAAACTTATTTTTGATATTTTCTTTGCTTTAGTACTTGGTCTTATTATAGGTTTGGAAAGGGAACACAGACAGAAAAAGGAGATGTTTGCAGGAATACGAACATTTCCTCTGATTACGGTTTTAGGAACTATGTCTGCATTTATTGCGGAAAACTACTGGGAGGGTATCTACTTTGTTACATTAGGTGGACTTGTGATAGCCAGTATTCTCAACTATTATCTTGAATATCCTGAAGATATCGGTTTCACAACCGAAGTTTCAACTTATATTGCTTACATCATAGGTATTCTCGTTTTTTATCAATACTACTATGTTGCTGCTGTTTTAGCTGTTTCTACAACAATCTTACTTGCATTGAAACCCACCCTTGAACGCTTTGCAAAAGGTCTATCAAGGGAAGACATAATTGCCCTTATTAAATTCGCCCTTATCACGGTTGTTATTTATCCAATTCTTCCTGATAAAAATTATGGGCCTTTTGGCTTTTTCAATCCAAAACATGTATGGGAAATGGTTATTATTGTTTCTGCTATAGATTTTTTAGCATATATACTTCTTAGATGGAAAGGAACAAACACTTTATGGTTAACAGGACTTGTTGGTGGTCTGGTGTCCAGCACAGCAGTTAGCTATAATTTTGCTAAACTTTCAAAAAGGTATCCTAATCTTGTTTACTCTGCACTATTCGGAATAACACTTGCCTGGACAATTATGAATATAAGGGTAATTGTTCTCTCTGGTTTTGTGGACATAAACGCAATGGAATCTTTACTTCCACCGATGATCATTGTTTCGATTATTTATTTAGGATTGATTTTTTACATTTATAAAAAGAATCAAAACAGTATCCTGAAAAGCTCAAAAGAAGAATACAACATACATAATCCTTTTGAGATCTCATCTGCAATTGAGTTCGGACTGATTTATGCTATGGTTGTTTTTGGCGTTAAAGCACTTAAATACTATTATGGAAATAAAGGAATTTATATAGCAAGTTTAATCTCAGGTGTCATTGATGTTGATGCAATAACTCTTTCTTTATCTTCACTTTTTAAAGAAGGAAATATAGCATTAGAGATAGCAGTTAACGGAATATTGATAGCTGTTTTATCTAACACATATTTTAAATATTTCTATATAGGTGTTTTTGGAGATAAGAAGCTAAAGAAAGATATGCTTATTTTTGTAATTATAATGACTGTAATAGTAGGACTATTTTTAATTTTTTAAGAGAAAATTATGATTAGATGGAAAGATATATTTAATGAAATAAAAAAATATAAAAGGGAAATTATTTTAGGAAATATCATTGCTGTAATAGCAGTTATTATAAGCACACCTATTCCTTTACTTATTCCATTACTTGTTGATGAAGTTCTTTTAAACAAACCGGGATTTTTAACCCAGACTATCGATAAATTTTTTGATTATCACTCTCCATTTTTTTATGTTGTTGTGGTGCTGATAATCACAATTTTATTAAGATTTTTATTTTTTATACTTAATGTTTCACAAAGCATACTTTTTACGAAGATTTCAAAAAACGTAACCTATAAAATTAGAGAAAATTTGCTAAATCACATTAAAAAGGTTTCCATGTCTGAATTTGATACCATCGGAAGCGGTAGGATTACTTCTCATTTTGTCACAGACGTTAATACTATAGATACCTTTTTAGGGGTTTCGGTAAGCAGGTTAATCATCTCTCTTTTAACAATCATAGGTGTTGCCGTTGTTCTGCTATGGATACACTGGCAGTTGGCACTATTTATTCTTCTTCTAAATCCTATTGTGATTTATTTCACCATGGTTTTAGGCAGAAAAGTTGGAAAACTTAAAAGAAAAGAGAACAAGGCAACAGAGATATTTCAGGAAGCTTTATCTGAAACATTAGATCTTTTCTGGCAGATACGGGCAAGTAACAGAGAAGAGAATTTCATATCAAATGTTATCAGGAAAGCAAGAGATCTTAGAGATACATCAATTGCTTTTGGATGGAAAAGTGATGCAGCTACAAGATTCTCATTTTTAGTTTTCCTTACAGGTTATGAGGTATTCCGTGCCGCCAGTATCTTATTTGTTGCTTATTCTGATCTTTCAATAGGTCTTATGCTGGCAATTTTTGCATATCTTTGGGTAATGATGACACCTGTTCAGGAAATATTGGGAATACAGTATGCTTTTCATTCTGCTGATGCTGCATTAAAACGGATAAATGAACTTTTAGACATGGAAAAAGAACCTGAGTACCCTCACATCTTAAATCCCTTTAAAAACAAAAAAACAACATCAATAAAACTTCAAGATGTTAACTTTGCTTATCCAGATGGAAAAAAAGTTTTACATGATATAAATATGAATATTTCAGAATCACAAAAAGTGGCAATTGTAGGAGCAAGCGGAAGTGGAAAAACCACATTGGCTCACATCTTAGTAGGTTTCTATCCTGTAAAAGAAGGAAAGATTTATTACGGTGGAATTCCAGTTGAAAAAATAGGACTTGATGTTGTTAGAGATAATGTGTCCCTGGTTCTTCAAATGCCTATGACTTTTAACGATACAATCAGATTTAACCTTACATTAGGAAGGGATATTCCAGAAGAAGAAATATGGAGAGCTTTAAAAATAGCTCAGCTAAAAGATGTTGTTGAGCAGATGCCTAAAAAATTAGATACACTGGTTGGAAAAAATGGGATAAGATTGTCAGGTGGCCAGAGACAAAGACTTGCTATAGCAAGGATGATACTTGAAAATCCAAAAATCGTTATATTTGATGAGTCAACTTCTGCTCTAGACACACAGACCGAGTTTAATCTTTTTAAAGAGTTGGAATACTTCCTAAAAGATAAAACAACAATAATAATCGCCCATAGACTTAGCACAATAAGACAGGCAGACTACATATATGTTTTAGACAAAGGAAGAATTGTAGAAGAGGGAAATTATGATAAATTAATCTTAGAAGAAGGTCTGTTTAATCAGTTTATGGAAAAAGAACTAAAAAACGCAGTTGGAGGTGGATAAGATGAATGTCAAAATAAACGATTTTGATGCTTTAATAGTGGTTGATATGCAGAAAGATTTTATGC
Organism: Hydrogenothermaceae bacterium; assembly: GCA_027030405.1. GTDB lineage: Bacteria > Aquificota > Aquificia > Aquificales > Hydrogenothermaceae > JALSSE01. The sequence goes on from JALVEZ010000211.1 coordinate 6,044, forward strand.
CAGGTGGAGCACTTCCCGTTGCAGATGGAGATAAAATCGTTCCTAAAATGAACGAATATATAAAACTATTCAGTGAAAAAGGAAATCCAGTTTATTTTACAAGAGACTGGCATCCCGAAAATCATATATCATTTAAAGGACACGGTGGAATTTGGCCTTCTCATTGTGTACAGGATACAGAAGGGGCAAAATTCCACGATGATTTATTAATTCCTTCTGATAACAAATTTATCATCTCAAAAGGTGATTCAAGGGATTTTGATGCATATTCAGGATTTCAGGGAACCATATTAAACGATCTGTTAAAAGAAAGAGGCATCAAAAGAATTTTTGTTGGTGGTCTTGCAACAGATTACTGTGTAAAAAACACAATGATCGGTGGACTTAATTTAGGGTATCAGGGATTTTTACTCTTAGATGCTATTAAAGGAGTAAATATAAATCCTGACGACAGTGAAAAAGCAATAGATCTTATGCTTTCAAAAGGAGCAACTGCTATAACAATAGAAAATATAAAATAGGAGAAAAAATGGATAATATAATCGAAGTCAATCATCCATTATTAAAAAATCTTGTTACAAAGTTAAGAGATATACATACAAAACCATATGATTTTAGGAAATATTTGAGTGAAATTGGCAGAATTCTATTAGTAGAAGCTCTAAAAAATGAAAAACTCAACAAAAAAGAAATAGAAATATGGATAGGGAAAGGTGAATTTCCTGTTTTAGAAGAGAATAAATATGTTTTTATCCCTATATTACGTGCAGGTCTGCCTATGCTTGATGGCGTTCAGGAGATGATTCCTGATTCATCAACAGGTTTTTTAGCTCTTAAACGAAATGAAGAAACTCTTGAGAGTGTTCTTTATTATGATAGAGTTCCTCCTTTAGATGGGAAGATAGCAATAATTTTGGATCCTATGGTCGCTACAGGTGGTTCTTTAGATTATGCCATCAGAGTTATCAAAGGAAAAAATCCAGAAAAAATAATATCTTTAAATGTTATTGGAGCACCTGAAGGCTTAAAAAGGATAAATAAAAATCATCCTGATGTAACTGTTTATATTGCACAGATTGATGAAAGACTTAACGATAACGGCTATATCATTCCAGGAATAGGAGATACAGGAGATAGGGCATTTAATACAGAGTAATAAAAAAGCCCTCTAACGAGGACTTTGGTTTATGCAACTCTTTTTATTATTTCAGTTGTAGGAATTACGTGCTTATGGAGACCTAATTCTTTAGGCTTTAATCCGATAGCCAGACCAATCATTTGAGGTAAATGTAAAACAGGCATATCGATTGAAGTTCCTATTTTCTCTTCTGCTTCAGGTTGCATCGCATCTAACTGTGTATGGCATAACGGACAAGGTGTTACCATGAAATCTGCATTTTCTTCTTTTGCTGCTTCTGTATCCATAGCAGTAAGTTTTAATGTAACTTTGTCTTCTGCAGACCAGAAGGAATGGAATCCACAACAAGCAAGTCTTGCTTCGTGATCCACAGGTTTTCCACCGAGGGCTTCGATTAGCATTTCTAAAGATTTTGGATTATCAGGATCTTCATATCCGATAAGATAAGGAGGTCTGATAATATGACAACCGTAAAAAGACGCTATATTGAAATCTTTTAAAGGTCTAACAACCATTTCTTTCAACTTATCTAATCCAACTCCATCTATAACTTCCCATAAAAAGTGAGTAACTTCCGATGTTCCTTTGTATTCTAAACCTGCCTCTGCTAAAACCTCATTTACTGCCGCTTTAAGCTCAGGATCATTATCAAGTTTAAACTTTGTATCCCTTAACATTACTGTACATGTGTTACAGATTGTTAAAAGATCAAGACCAAGTTCTTCTGCAAGTGCAAGGTTTCTTGCATTTATTGTATGTGCCAAAAATTCATCTTTCTCCTGAACTGCACCTGCTCCACAGCAAGTAGCAGCTTCAAGTTCTATTAATTCCATTCCTAACTTTTCAGCAACTAAAAATGTTGAATCATAAAGCTCAGGGGCAACACCTTTAGCTGAACATCCTGTATAAAAAGCATATCTTAATTCCATTATTGATTACCTCCTTCCTTTTGAGCATTTTCTCTTTGCTCCTTTAAAAGCTTAGATTTTCTTTTATCCTCATAAACAACACCTAATATCTGAGGTATTTTTATTGTTACTTCTTTTTCCTTCTCTTTAGCCTTTTCATAGATTGTTTGAACTTCTTCTAATCTTTTTATCTTGTGACCACCAAAGAAATCAGCAATATTAACTTTTCCTTTAAAGAACATTCTTATACCGAAAGGTGCTCTTTTTATCATTCCAAATAGACCTTCCTGTTTTAGAGGAAGAAGCATTTCATTGAGAAGTCCTCTTTCTTTTATATCTTCTTCAAAGATTTCTGCGTGAATAGCTCCTGGAGTTTTATATCCTTCCTGATCAGCCATTATTCTGAGTCTTATGATATTTTCATAAGGTTGAACTTCTTTAGGACATCTTGTTGTACATTCCCAACATCTTACACACCATTCTAAGTTTAGGTCTTCTAAAACAGCATCTAATCTTTCTTTTTTAGCTCCGTCTCTTGTATCAGCGGCAAATCTATAAGCCTTTGAATGAACCATTGGGCCTAAGAAATCTTCATTTGCTTTTAGTGCATTACAATCGGACATACATGAAGCACATAATATACAGTCAGAGGCATAATCAATTTTTGCATGATCTTCAGGTGATTGTCTGTATTCTTTTCCATCTGGTGGTGGTGGAGCTTTTGGAATAAACCATGGTTTCACTTTTTTAAGTTTATCAACAAGCCAGTCCATATCATAGATTAAATCTTTTAACGGTTTAACATTTCCAATAGGATCAACGGTTATTGTATCCGTTTCATATTTTTCAAGTAGATGTGTAATCTGCTCTTTACATGCAAGTGTTGCATGTCCATTTATTCTCATTGCACAAGAACCACAGATAGCAGCTCTACAGTTGTATCTGAAAGAAATAGTTGGATCCAGTTCTTCTTTTGCTTTAAATAATGCTGCCAGAACGGTCATTCCTTTTTCGACAGGAAGTTTGTAGTCCTGGTGGTAAGGTTCAGTGTCTTTTGTGGGATCATAACGAAAAACTCTAAGTGTAAAAAACTCCATAATTTCTCACCTCTATTTAAGTGAATTTTAGTAGGTATATATTTTAAACATATTTTTAAAGAAAAATAAATAAAAATCCAATTTTCAGTAATAAAAATACATTAATTTAGATTCTTAGACCATTATTTATTATCCTCAGAGGACACTTTCACAATAGTTTTTACATTTCCCCTTGGATTCCAATCACCTATTACCTCTAAAAATCGTGGTTTTAAAGTTTTATATAGATCATCATATATCTTATTCGTTGCTTCTTCGTGGGATATATATTGATTTCTGTATTTGTTTAGGTAAAGTTTTAAAGATTTTAGTTCTACTATATATTCATTCGGAACATATCTTATTTTTATTGTTGCATAATCTGGATATCCAGAACGTGGACACAAGCAGGAAAATTCAGGAAATGTAATATTTATTTCATAATTTTTTTCTGGATTTGGATTTGGCCAAGGCTCTAATTTTGCTTCCAATATTTCCTTTTCACCGTATTTCAGTTCCTTTTTCTCCATTTAGACCTCTCTTTCTATTATAAATTTTGCAAGTTGAGTTAATATTTCTTTATTTTTAAGATCTTTTATGCTTTCTACAGCTTTTTCAACATGTTTTCTCGCAAGTTTCTTTGACTCTTCAAGTCCATATACAGATGGAAATGTAAGTTTATTGTTATTCACATCTTTCTTAACCTTTTTTCCTAACTTTTCAGTATCACCAATCTCATCTAAAATGTCATCCTGTATCTGAAAAGCTAAACCTATATTCAATCCATATGTTTTTAAAGCAAGCTCTTCTTCTGAAGAGGCATTTCCCAATACTGCCCCGATATGACAGCAAGCTTCTATGAATTTTGCAGTTTTATGAACATGTATAAACTGAATATCATTGAAAGTTCCATACTTCTCATGGAGTATATCTGCAGCCTGCCCTGCAACCATTCCATAGATACCTGTTCCATGAGCAAGAATATTGATTATTTTTAAAAGTTTTTCTGGTTTGATTTTTTTGTTTTTAGATATCAGTTCAAACGCATAACTTTGAAGTCCATCTCCTGCAAGTATAGCAATTGCTTCACCAAAAACAATATGATTCGTAGGTTTTCCTCTTCTTAGATCATCATTATCCATAGCAGGTAAATCATCATGTATCAGTGAATATGTATGGATAAATTCAGAAGCAACAGCTATATCAATAAAATCCTGTATATTATCGTTTCCTACTGCTTTTGCTGATTCAAGTATTAAGATTGGTCTTAATCTTTTCCCACCGGCATTCAAACTATATTTGATGGAATCAAACAGCTCTTTAGGTTCTCCTTCTAAAATAAATTCGTTAATATAACGATTTATAAACCCTGTTTGTGTTTTTAAATAGTCTTTAATATTCATAATTCTTTTCTGTCCTTTCCGTCTCCTTCTGTTAATTCTTTTTTTGTTATTATTTCATACTCAATGTCGTAATATTCAATCTCTTTTTCAGCTTTTTTCTTTAAATAATAGATATAAGGAATAGATATTAAGATAAGTATTATAGCAGCAATAAAGAAAATAAAAGAGACAAAAATAGCAAGTGAAATAAGAATAACGGCAACAATAAAAATCCATATTTTAGAAATAATATCGTTCATTTTTATTAACCCCTTTTATTTACTAACTCAAATTTATTGCAATAAGATGTATTTCGCAACTTTATCATAAATAATATTTGATTATCTATTTTAGTTTTGTTAAAATTTCTTAAAATTTAAAACATTGTTTGATTTTAAAAGGATAAGGAGAGCTAAAAATGGTAGGTGAAGGTTATTTAGGGTTAGTTGTTTTTGGTATTGTTTCCGTAGTAATAGGTGTTGCTTTACTTATTGTTAACAGACTACTTGCACCGAGAATTCCCGATCCTATGGAAGGATATCCATACGAATGTGGTGTTCCACTTTACGATAAATCTTCATGGTTATCAATTGACCAGAAATACTATTTATTAGGATTACTTCTTGTTCTGTTTGACCTTGAAGCAGCTTTCGTTTTCCCATGGGCCGTTGTTTATAAAGAAATAGCTAAAATAAATGCTGGATTCATCTTTACTGAAATGTTTTTATTCTTAACTATATTAATAGTAGGATATATCTATGCTTGGAAAAAAGGAGCGTTAAAATGGCAATAATGAATAATAATGGAATAATTTTAAGTACAGTTGATGAAGTCTTAAGCTGGGGTAGAAGAAATTCTTTATGGCCTGTATCTATCGGTCTCGCATGCTGTGCTATTGAAATGATGCATACTGCAGCCTCAAGATTTGATACAGACAGGCTTGGAATAATCTTTAGAGGTTCTCCAAGACAGTCTGACGTTTTGATTGTTGCAGGAACTGTTGTAAATAAAGTTGCACCAATGCTTAAACTGATATACGATCAAATGCCTGATCCTAAATGGGTAATATCAATGGGTGGATGTGCTTCTGCAGGTGGCCCATTCCCAACATACTCAACATTACAGGGTGTTGATAGAATTATTCCTGTTGATGTTTATATTCCTGGGTGTCCTCCAACTCCGCAGGCTTTATTATGGGGAATAACAGAACTGCAGAGAAAGATAAAGGCTAAAAAAGAAGGTAAAGAGATGAAGGAAATACCTTTAAAGTTTCCTAAGCCTTCTATGCCTATTAAGTAATATTTGTTATTTCAAAGATATAATTCTCTGTAGTTTTAATTATTAATTTTGAATTTTAAGGGGTATTATTTTGCCTTGGATAAAAGAAGAAAAATTAGAAACGTTAAAAAGGTTATTCCCCAACATAAAAATAGAGTGTAATGAGAAAATTTCTTCAATTGAAGTAGAAAAAGGCCAGATATTAGAAATATTAGAATTTTTAAAAACATCTGAAGATTTCGGTTTTCAGATGTTTATCGATTTTACATGTGTTGATTATCCTCTTCACAAGCCAAGATTTCAAGGTGTATATATCCTGTATTCTCCAGAATTTAAAGAACGTATAGTAGTAAAAACATGGGCTACCGACGATACCCTTCCATCTCTTATTCATCTCTGGAAAGGTGCCAAGTGGGCAGAAAGAGAAGCCTATGATATGTTCGGGGTTACATTTGAAGGACACGATAATCTCGTCAGAATGTTTATGTGGGAAGGATATAAATATTTTCCCTTAAGAAAAGATTTTCCTAAAGAGGGAATTGCAGATACTTATCTTCCTTCACTTAACGAACCTGAAAATTCTATTCCCAGCCACGATTATAATCCGTACCACACACAGCTTCCTACAATAGAAGATTTGGAGAACACAGAAAAAAAACGTTTTGAAAAAAAGCAGGCACAGATTGTCTTAAACTGGGGGCCTTTGCATCCTGGAACACATGGAACAATATGGTTTTTATTTGATATGGAAGGTGAAGTTATAAAACATTGTGACATCATTTTAGGTCAGCTTCACCGTGGAATAGAAAAGCTCTCAGAAGATTTAACCTATACACAGATAATTCCATACACCGACAGGATGGATTACATATCTGCGATTTGCAGCAATGTAGCATATGTAAACGCAGTAGAGAAGCTTTTAGATATCGAGGTTCCTGAAAAGGCAAAATGGATTCGAACTATGATGTGCGAACTTCAAAGGATAAATAGTCATCTTTTATGGCTCGGAACATTTGCTTTGGATTTAGGAGCACTAACCATATTCCTATACACATTCAGAGAAAGAGAAAAATTAATGGATATTATAGAAGGTATAGCAGGAATTAGACTAAACTCATCTTTTATGAGGATAGGTGGTGTAAGATATGATCTCCCAGAAGGAGCTCTTGATGTAATAAAACATTTCACAAAAGATTTTCCTTCAAAAATAAAAGAGTATGAAACAATTCTTACAAAAAACAGAATATGGCAAAGAAGAAATATCGGGGTTGGTGTAATAAAAGAAGAGGATGTTTACCAATATGGATTGACAGGTTCTGTTGCAAGAGGTTCTGGTGTTCCTTATGACATAAGGATGCTTCAACCAACTGATGCGTATGATAAAGTTGATTTTGAGATACCGTTAGGAACAGTTGGTGATTCATATGATAGATATTTGGTACGTATGGAAGAAATGAAGCAAAGTCTTGAAATAGTAAAGCAGTGTGTCAAACAGTTGGAAAAAATTAAAGATGACAAATATCTTGCTACTGATAATCCATATGTTTTACCTACTTTACAGGAAACGTTTATATCTATAGAAGCTATGGTTAAAGACTTTAATCTCAGGATCTATGGAGAACAGACACCTGAAGGAGAGATATATCTATCAGGAGAAAATCCAAGAGGCGAATTAGGATTTTTTATTGTAAGTAAAGGTGAAGGTAAACCTTACAGATTAAGAATAAGATCAGGTGCTTTCTACAATTTACAGGTATTTCCCGAGCTTATAGAAGGGAGAACCATTGCAGATGCAGTTGTTTTATTAGGAAGTCTTGATCCTGTTGTAGGAGAAACAGACAGATAAAAAAATCAAACACTGTTTCACAAATTTTAGAAGTTATGATAATATAAATATTTAAAATTATGCTAATACAAGTATAAAGAGGTTAAGATGGAGCTGATAGGAGTAATTTTAGGATTAGTTGTAAAATCAGTAATATTTGTAATAGGCATGTTCCTTCTTGCCGCTTATCTTACTTTAGTTGAAAGGAAATTTGCAGGTCATATTCAGCAAAGACCTGGGCCTTTACATGTTGGTTTTCATGGGTTATTACAGCCTATTGCAGATGCATTAAAAGTCATTACAAAAGAAGATCTGGTTCCTGACTTTGTTGATAAACTGCTTTTCTATATGGCATCTTTACTTGCCTTTGTTCCTGCAATTATGATCCTTGCAGTTATTCCATTTGGTGAGAAGATTACTTTATTTGGTTATGAACTAAAACCTTATATAACAGACTTAAATGTTGGTCTTATCTTAGCCCTTGCATTAGGAAGTATCAGTATCTACGGTGTTATATTTGCCGGTTGGGCATCAAATAGTAAATATCCGATGATAGGTGGTTTAAGAAAAGCTGCTGTTCTTATTGGATATGAGGTTGCCCTTGGATTTGCCCTTGTTGGCCCTATTATGATGGCTGGATCTTTTTCTTTAAGGGAAATAGTTGAGGCTCAACAAGGATTTTTCGGTGCATTCATATGGTATCAGCCTATTGCATTTATAGTTTTCTTATTTGCAATTCTTGCAGAAACTGGAAGAACTCCTTTTGATGTTCAGGAAGCTGAAGCAGAGCTCGTCTCTGGATATAACACAGAATATTCTGGAATGAAGTTCGGGTTATTCCCTTTAGCTGAATGGTATATCGCTACATTTGTTTTAAGTGCAATTGCAGTGATCTTATTCTTCGGTGGATGGAACGGGCCACATATTTTTGGGCCATTTTCCTCATATATATGGTTTTTATTAAAACTCGGTATTGTATTTATGTTTTTATTATGGGTTCACTGGACATTACCAAGGTATAGAGTTGATCAAATTACAGAATTAGCGTGGAAAGTAATGCTTCCATTAACATTTATAAATATCTTTTTAACTGCATTTATTGTAGTTATTAAAGGGTAAAAAATGGTTAAGGTTAGATACGTAGAAAGACCAACTTTGTCAACAGTAGAGAAGATATTTTTTATAGATTTTGTGTATGGTTTAAAAACGACTATAAGAAATTTCTTTAGAAAAACTATTACTACTATCTACCCTAAAGAAAAACTTGTTCCACCAAAAAGATTTAGAGGAACTCATGCACATAGAGCAAAAGATGGAAATGAACCGCCATCTTTTGTAGTTTTAGCAAAATTTATGGAAATCCATGATTACGAAAGTAGATGTGTTGCCTGTTATATGTGTCAGCAGGCATGTCCCATGCCTACGCTGTTTAAAATTGAGGCAGAACAATTACCTAACGGGAAAAAACGTGTAACTACATTTGATATGAATCTTTTAAACTGTTTATACTGCGGGCTATGTGTTGATGCTTGTCCTGTTGACTGTATTATCATGACTGATGAATTTGAAAATGCAGGTGAAAGAAGAAATCAATGCGTAATTCATAAAGATGATATGACAGAAAGGGGCATTTCCTTTGATAGAAGAAGAGGAAATGAACCTGATAGAATCTGGATAGATGATAAAGCGAGAGAAAAATTATGGGGGCAAATTGAATGGACTTAAGTGTGATAGCTTTTTGGAGCTTTTCTACATTGGCTGTTTTATCAGCTATAGGTGTTGTATTCTTTAAAAATATTATTTACTCAGTTTTATCTTTAATTTCTACACTAATAATGGTTTCAGGTCTATTTTTTACATTAGGTGCTGAACTTGTAGGAGCCTTACAAATCCTGATTTATGCAGTTGCCATTGTTGTATTTTATGTACTTGTTATATCTACTGTACCTGAATATAAGGGAAAAGCTATTGATCCAAAATATATGCTTTTATCTTTACCTGTTGGATTTTTACTCTTTTTAGAACTTGCTTATGTATCTGTCTATGGTGCTTGGGCATCAAACACAGGAATCTTCAAACCTGAAGTTTTAAACGAGATCGGTAATGTAAAAGCAGTTTCAACAATTCTTTTCACAAAATTCCTGTTCCCATTTGAAGTAGCATCATTAATTCTGTTGGTAGCTATGATTGGTGCTATCATTCTTGGAAGAAAAGAACAAGTAATGGATGAGGAGGAAGTAAAATAATGGTGCCTTACGAATATTATGTAGTGCTCAGTGCATTACTTATGGTTCTTGGTCTCGTTGGTGTAATTATAAGAAAAAATATAATTGCAATGCTTATTTCAACAGAGCTAATGCTTAATGCAGTTAACATTGCATTTGTGGCTTTTGATTTTAAACTGCAGGAAGTGGCAGGTCAGGTTTTTGTATTTTTTATACTAACAATTGCTGCCGCAGAAGCTGCCGTTGGATTAGGACTGATTATGGCTATTTACAGAATGAAGAAAGACGTAAGTGTAGAAAAATTAACAGAACTAAAATTCTAAGATAAAGAGGAGAGCGATGGAGTATTTATGGGTCATACCTTTTTCGCCGTTGATAGCATTTATAATCATCGGGCTGTTTGGGTATAAATTACTGAGAGAACCATTAGCTGGAATTGTAGCTGTTATTGGTGTTGGAATTGCAGCTATTGCCTCTATTATTGGTTTTATAGATGTAGCAACCACTGGAAATTATTATGATTTAAAACTTTATACATGGTTACCGTTAGGAGATTATAAAGTATCAGTTAGTTTATTTTGGGATCCTTTATCGGCACTTATGACATGTGTTGTTACATGTGTATCAACATTTATCTTTATATTTGCCACAGGATATATGAAAGGTGATCCATCTTACCCAAGATTTTTTGCTTATCTTTCATTATTCGTATTTATGATGTTAATGCTCACATTAGGAGACAACTTAATCCAGTTATTCTTTGGTTGGGAAGGTGTTGGACTGGCATCTTATTTGCTGATCGGATTCTGGCATTATAAAAAATCTGCAGCTGATGCGTCATTCGAATCATTTATTGTTAACCGTGTAGGTGACTGGTTATTTTTATTAGGAGTTTTACTTGCTTTTGTTACATTTGGAACTTTAGACTATTTAGATTTATTTAATAAACTTCCTGAGGCAGGATACTGGACTGTAACTGCTATTGCTTTACTACTCTTCGGTGGAGCAGTTGGTAAATCAGCTCAAATACCACTTCATATATGGTTACCTAATGCGATGGAAGGGCCTACACCAGTTTCTGCTCTTATTCACGCGGCTACTATGGTTGCTGCCGGTGTATATATGGTGGCAAGGGTTATGCCTGTATTTGCAGCATCTGACCTTGCGTTAGATGTTGTGCTATTTGTAGGTACAATCTCTGCATTTTTAGCTGCAACAATGGGCCTTGTTCAAAACGACATAAAAAGAATAATTGCATATTCTACTCTTTCTCAGCTTGGATATATGTTTGCTGCGGAAGGATTAGGGTTATTCGGTGAAGGAATGTTCCATTTAGCTTCACACGCTGTATTTAAAGCACTCCTCTTTTTATGTGCAGGTAGTGTTCTTATTGCTTTACATCATTTATTAGATGTTCAAAAAATGGGTCAGATTGGAAAGTATATGCCTATCACAACAGGTGCCTTTCTTGTTGGTGCATTATCACTTGCTGGAATTCCTCCATTCTCAGGATTCTTCAGTAAGGATCCTATCATTGAAGGTGCTTATGAAATAAATTGGGTTGTATGGGTCTTCCTATGGTTAGGCGCTGGTCTAACGGCATTTTATATATTTAGACTGTTCTTCTTAGCATTCTTTGATGGAGATAGACTGGATCCTCATATCAGAAAACATGTCCATGAATCTCCACCTCAAATGACAATTCCTTTAATTGTTTTAGCTACAGGTGCAGTTTTATTAGGATTCTTTAAAGAATTCTTTGCGAATTTCTTAAGACCTTCTTTAGATCCTATGAGTATGACATTTTTAAACGAAAAAACAAAAATATTAGTAGAAGAAGGATTATCAAGATCTCATCATGTTCATATTCATGAAAATGCATGGGAATTTTTAGTTCACTCTTTAACTTCTCCATTGGGATTATTAACATTGTTTACTGCATTAGGTGGAATTTTTGTGGCATACATTATGTATCAGGTTAAAATCATTAATCCTGCATGGCTCACGCAGATGTTTAAGCCAATATATTTAACGCTATGGAATAAATGGTTTTTTGACCTTATCTACTATGCAATTTTTGTTTATGGTTATTACAAAGTTTCAAGATTTTTATGGAAAGCTGGAGATAAGATTATAATTGATGGAATTGTTCATGGTTCAGGGAAGACGGCTATATTCTCCGGTAATGTTATGAAATTATCTCAAACTGGAAGAATAAGTGCTTACGTATTACAAATGGCGATAGGTATGTTGGTATTTCTATCATTATTTATATTTTTAACGTGATGTAGGGGGCAAGAAATAATGACAGTAGAGTTTTCATCTTACAGTTTTCCAATAATAACAGTATCAATATTGATACCATTAATAGCTGCAATAATACTTGCTTTCTTAAATGAGAAGCTAGCAAAACCTGTAAGTATAATTGCTTCAATTATTGTATTTATACTCAGTTCTGTAATGCTTTTGGCATATGACTATTCTTCTTATAAAATTCAGTTTTACGAAAAATATACATGGATTCCACAATTTGGTATTAACTACGAAGTAGGTGTTGATGCTCTTGGTTTGACAATGGTCTGGTTAACTGCTTTATCCTTTGTAGTTGCCTTTGTCTGGAGTACAAATATAAAACACAGAGTAAAAGAATATTTTGTATCTTTCCTGGTACTTGAAGCAGCATGTATAGGTGTATTTGTTGTTTGGGATATGGTATTTTTCTACATATTCTGGGAAGCAATGCTTATCCCTATGTTCCTTATAATAGGAATCTGGGGTTATGCACAGAGAATATTTGCAGCAACTAAGTTCTTTATTTATACATTCTTTGGTTCTCTCTTCTTGCTTATCGGCGTAGTTGGAATGTATGTTTATCAATATTTCCACTATGGTGTTTTATCAACAAGTTACTTTGATTTAATAAACTTAGATTTACCTTTTAATTTAGAGGTTATTTTCTTCTTATTACTGGCATTAGGATTCGCCATTAAAGTTCCTATGTGGCCATTCCATACATGGCTTCCAGATGCCCACGTTCAAGCTCCTACTGCTGGATCGGTAATACTTGCAGCAGTTCTTTTGAAAATGGGTACTTATGGTTTTGTTAGATTCAGTCTTCCTTGGTTCCCTAATGCTTCTGAATATTTTGTTCCTGTGATGTTTACATTAGGGGTTATAGCTATTATTTATACAGCTATGATGGCTATTGCCCAAACACATATAAAAAGACTTATCGCTTATTCATCAGTTTCACACATGGGATTTGTAACAATAGGTACTTTTGCACTTAATGTAGATGGTATAAATGGTGCAATTATCACCATGATTTCTCACGGTTTAACATCAGCTGCATTGTTCCTTGCAGCAGGATTTATATATGAAAGAGCTCACACTTATGAGATGAAAGAATTAGGTGGTATGGCTAAATTTGTTCCTGTTTTTGCAACATTGTTTATGATATCAGCTATGGCTTCGGTAGGTCTTCCTGGTTTATCAGGATTCGTAGGAGAGTTTTTAGCACTCCTTGGAACATTTAAAGTTAGCATATTCTTTGCAGCTCTTGCCGGTTTAAGTTTAATAGTGGGAGCAGGATATACTCTCTGGCTTTATAAGAAAACAATGTTTGAAGAAGAATTATTGACTGAAAAGAAAATTCATCAATGGAAACAACTAAAAGATATGACAGCATCAGAATGGCTATCATTTTTACCTCTGGTTATATTTATGTTCGTGATCGGTCTTTATCCTACATGGTGGATAAATCTAATACAAAAAACTTCTGAAGCTATTCTGTATAAGATAGTAGGAGGCTAATGATGTCAATAATTCAACAGTTAGTATCGGGAATAGGGGTTCCAAATTTTTATGTATTAATACCTGAGATAATTATACTGATTACTGCATTTGTGGTTTTCTTTATAGAGTTGTTTGGTAAAAACAAAAGATCATTAATTACATGGACTACAGTTGCAGGTTTATCATTATCTTTAATATTTACATTTGTAATCGTTTTGGGAATTTTAAATCTTATAACTAATCCTCAAATATTAGCACATGCTAAAGAAAGTGGATTTTATTCATTTATTATTAGTAATTTCTTTGAACAGTATATGACATTATTTGGTCTTTACAGCGTAGATATATTCTCTCTTGTATTTAAAGTATTTATCTTAGTAGGGACTCTCTTTGTAATATTTCATTTAAGAAGTTATGCAGAAAGTAAAAAAACATATTATGGTGAGTACTATTACCTTATCCTATTTGCCGTTTTAGGTATGATGATAATGGTTTCTTCACCAAACTTAATCACTTTTTATATTGGCTTAGAACTTATGTCTATTGCTGTTTACATCCTTATTGGAATGTATAGAAAAAACTATCTATCAAAAGAAGCAGCGTTTAAATACTTAATTATAGGTGGTACAGGAACGGCAATAATCAGTTATGCTATTGCACTTATTTATGGATTCTCAGGTAAATTTGCTTTTGGGGATATTTTAAAAACTTTATTCTACAGTGATCAAACAAACGTTGGATTAATAGGTGGTTTAATATTATTAATATTAGGACTTGCTTTAAAAGCATCTGCAGTTCCTATGCATTTTTGGACACCTGATGCATACGAAGGTGCTCCTACTCCAATAACTGCATTTATGGCAGCTCCAGTAAAAATAGCTACTTATGCAGTTATTTTAAAAATTATGGTGGAAGCGTTTCCATTTGTTTCGGAACAATGGTCTCTGGCGTGGGCAATTTTAGCAGCTTTATCAATGGTTGTTGGTAATGCAGTTGCTCTTGTTCAAAAAAATGTCAAAAGAATGCTTGCTTACTCTTCTATTGCCCATACAGGATATATAGTTGCGGCACTTGCTGCACCAACTACAGTTGGATTCGCTGCTCTTATTTTCTATTCTCTTATATATGTGTTTATGGCAGTTGGGGCATTAATGTTCTTATCTTTATTTGAAAGATTTGAAGGCTGGACTAATCATATAGATGACTTTAAAGGGCTGGCAAGAAAAAATCCTTGGATGGCATTTGTGATGGGTGCCTTTATGTTCTCTATGCTCGGGATTCCTCCAACAGTCGGATTTATGGGTAAACTATTTGTATTTTTAGCTTTAATTGGTTCTGATATATGGTGGTTGGCAGTTCTTCTTGTAATAATGAGTATAGTATCAGCAGGATACTACTTAAAAGTAGTTTCTAACATGTATTTTTACGATCCAGCAAAACCAATATCATTTAACATTTCTTTACCTGAAAAATTGTCAATGGGTATTTTAGCTATTATCGTAATAATTTTAGGTATTTATCCAACATGGTTTTTTAAGGTATCAACAAATCTTAGCTCAATCCTAATTTCTACAATTGGTGGTTAATGAAAGCCGATATATTTGTCTTGTCTGCTCCAGCTGGAGGAGGCAAGACAACTATTGCAAATTTACTTCTCAAAGAAATTCCTGATCTCCAAAGAATAGTAACCTATACAACAAGGAAACCTCGTCCTGGTGAGAAAAATGGTGTTGACTACGTTTTTGTATCAAAAGAAGAGTTCGAAAAACTTATTCAGGAAAACGCATTTTTAGAACATGCTATTGTTCACGGAAACTATTATGGAACGCCAAAAAGGGAAGTTTTTGAGCTTATTGAAAAAGGAATAGATGTTCTTTTAGTTATTGATGTTCAGGGAATGAGACAGATAAAATCAAATTACAAGGATATTATCTCAATTTTTTTAATTCCACCTTCCTTTGACGAACTTAAGCTTAGGATGAAAAAAAGAGGTGATTCAGAAGAAGAAATAGAAAAAAGGCTTCATACTGCAATAAAAGAACTAAAAGCATGGAAAGAGTATGATTTCATTGTTATAAACGACGACATACAGAAAGCTAAAGAAAATACAAAATATATAATTCTTTCAAACAGATTAAAAACAAAGCGTTTTGATATTTCTAAAATAGAAGATGAAAAACTTAGAAATCTTTTAAAATGAGCTTTTACCAACGAATAAAAGAATATTTTCTAAAAAGCATCTTTCATATCTATATTATTATTCTAATTGGTTTATCAGTTTATCCATTAGGAAATCAAATTCCTACAAATGATAAATTTAACCATCTAATTGGATTCTGTGTATATATTGTCCTTTTTAAGTTGGCATATCCAAAAATGAATAGTCTTTTTCTCCTAATTTCTGGGATTGGGCTTGGTATTTTAATAGAAATAATCCAATCTTTTGTTCCTTACAGACAAACTGAATTTTTAGATGTGGTTGCCGATACAGTTGGATTGATTATAGGATTTGTTTTGATCAAGTTATGGAATAAATTTTTATATAAATTAGTGTGATATAATATAAATTTAGAAAATTCTATTTGGAGGATTCAAGATTGGGTTCAAGACCGCTTATTGAAGAAGCATTAAAAAGAGTTAATAATAGATATGAGCTTGTTCATGCTGCAGCAAAACTTGCCAAAAGATTGTATGAGACAGGTGCAGAAAGTTACGTTACTGAGGAAGGAATTCCTTTAAAAAAAACTGTAATAGCTATAAATGAAATAGCAAAAGGAAGAGCAATAATAATCAGACCTT
>JALVEZ010000212.1 GCA_027030405.1 Hydrogenothermaceae bacterium
GTGTCTATAACTGGACAAGGATAACAACCTAACGTTCCTTCAGAGCAAGGACTGAAATCTGTCTTACAAAATCCATCAACTATCACAGGTAGATTTTTTGTTTGTGATATTAGCTTTTTATAAACTTTAGGTTGTTTGTCAGAACAAATAGTTGAATCTGGATTTAATGTTATTGTTAACATTGTGTAGTTATATGTTTTATTATCTTTTGAGAAGGATACTGCCTGAGTAGATGTGATTATATTATGATTTGAACAATTACTATATATTGAGTATTCAATCTCACATACTGCAGCATCTGCAGGATCCACCAAGTTATTATTATCTATGTCAGAATTTTTACATAGATTTAAATTATCACTGTTTTCTTGATTTACCCATTCTTTTATAATATCAACAATAGATCCATCCTGAATCTGATTAGTTCCACCTCCTAATAATAAACCTACAGATGATGTTGCTTTTGTGGTATTTACTAATCCTGCATAAAAACAAGCATCTTTCTGAAAAGAAGTTAGTTCATTTTTATGAGTGTCACAAAAAGATGATATATCTGTAATGTTATCATCAAGTGCTTGTTTGTATGCATTTATTGCTTTATCTAAGTTTAGTATTGAGACACCGTTAATCCTATTTGATAAAGCACTGATGAATTTTTGATAAGCGTCATTATTGTCATTACTATTTTCAATCATGTCATTTATTAAAGAATTAACATCATACCCTGCCTTTCCTATATACGCTGCAGCTAAATTCAGATATCGTTCATCGTTTTTAAAAGCTTCTTGATAACTTTTATCGTTCTCCAACTTTTGTATTACGAAATCGTAATCACCTTCATCAAGTTTTTGCAGAAGTTCGTAACGTTTTGCGTCTGGTGTATCTTCACCTGAAATATCACAGGCAGACAGAAAAAACATAGAAATAGCCGCTAAAAACAGATACTTAAACATTGAATAACCCCCGAAAAAATTTTATTTTTAATTATGTTCGGAAATAATTGATCAAAGATTAATAGAGGATTTTCATGAAAATAGGATGGATCGGACTTGGAATGATGGGACTTGAAATGGCTAAAAATCTGTACAAGACAGGACAGGATATTACCGTATGGAACAGGACAATACAAAAAGCTATAGAAAGTAAGCTCCCTTATAAGGAAAATCTTAAAGAACTTGTAGAAAAATCAGATATAATCGTGACAATGCTTTCCGATTCAGAATCTGTTTTAGAAATTTATAATCAAATAATAAGACTTAATATAGAGAATAAGATTTTTATTGATATGACAACCGTTCATCCTGATACGGCAAAGAAAATTTCTGAAATACTAATTCCTAAAAAAGCAGAATTTTTAGAAGCTCCAGTAATTGGTAGTGTTATACCTGCAAGGAAAGGAAATCTTACAATACTTGTAAGTGGAGATAAAGAAACATTAGAAAAAGTTTCCATAATTTTTAAAATATTAGGGAAAGATATATTTTATCTAAGTGAATATGGTAAAGCTTCAACTGCCAAATTAATAAATAATGTTGTACTTGCTTCTTTTATGAATGTTTTATCTGATGCCATTGTGTTTGGAGAAAAAGCTGGATTGAATAAGGAACTTTTTATAAAAATTTTAGAATCTGGTGCAGGAAAATCTGCAGTTTTAGAAGCGAAAAAAGAAAAAATTTTAAATAAAGATTACTCATCTCATTTTTCTGTAGATCTTTTATTTAAGGATCTAAAATATGCCTGTGATGTTGCAGATAAATATAAGGTTCCCTTTATCTATGGTTCTGAAGCTAAGAATCTATTCAGTTCTGCAAAAGCAAATGGATATGGACAAAAAGATTTTTCAATTATTATAGAAATCTTTAAAAAACTTTCAGGAATAGAGCTTTAAAATGATGTAGAATATTAATATGGAAAAGGAAAATTTTTATATTTTTAACCCTGAAAAAATCGATTATCTTTTTGAATCTCATAAAATAAATGACATCAAAAAATACAATGAAAATACCGTTTTTCTTCTAAAAGATATAGATCAGTTAGATAAAAATCTAAAATCTTTTAAGTTTGTCAGAGTCTTATCTGTCTTAGTTGATAGAATCATATGGACAGAAGAATTGGTTTTCCTTGTTTCTGATGAAAAGAAATTCAGTGAGTCATTTATAAAAATAGATAAAAGTGAAGTCCAGAAATATCTGGACAACACCAAGTTTTTATTAGGTTGGGACTTATTCAGAAGATAGTTAAACTTTAAATATAGAAACTCTTTCCATAAGATCTTTAGAATCTTTTTGTAAAGATTTTATGATATCTACAACTTTTGATATTTTTGTTGTATTGTTATGAGCCTCTTGATTTAGCTCTTCGACATTTTTAGTGATTGTTTCAACAAGCTCTGATTGTTCCTGAACTGCTTCTTCTATAGAAATACTCGCCTTATTTATATCTTTAACTGCATTTACTATCTCATCAAATGCTTTTCCTGTCTCTGATATGTTATAGGCACCTAATTTTACTTTTTTCTGTGTTTGCTGCATACTTTCATTTGCATTTGATGATTCTTCCTGGAGGGAAAATATGATCTCTTGTATATCTTTGGTTGCTTCCTGTGTTTTTTCTGCAAGAGAACGAACTTCATCTGCCACAACGGCAAAGCCTTTTCCGTACACACCTGCCCTTGCTGCCTCAATAGCTGCATTTAAAGCCAGGAGATTTGTTTGTTCTGAAAGATTATTAATAAGATGGATGATCTCTCCAATTTTTTCTGATGAACTGTTTAAATTGTTTAAAATCTGAGATAGCTTGGCAGTTTCTTTATCTATTTCCTTTATAGATTCTATAGATGCTTTAACTTTTTCTTTTCCTTCATCTGACTGTTTTTCTGTTTTTTTAGTTAACTTTACAGTTGTTTCTACATTTTCTTTGACTTTTTCAGTGGCATTTTTTATATAATTCATAGAATCAACAATTTGGGAAAGATGACTTACTGATTGATGATTTCTATTTATAAGTTCCGAACCTTCATTTAAAAGTATTTCTGTTTGCTCAGTTACTGATACTGCGTTTGTTTTAACTCTTTTTATAATCTCTTTTAATTTATTTAAAAATCCATTAAACAGTCTGGCAAGACTACCTATTTCATCTCTCGCTCTACATTTTAGATCCACTGTCAGATCACCAGATGTGATTGTTGTAAATTTAGTTGAAAAATTATTAAGAGGTTTGGAAATAGATACAATAATTGCAAAAATAAATGCAGAAATTATAAATAAAAACGCAGGGGCTCCTATCAAAACAGTTTCTTTAGCCAACTTTGTGTATTGATGAAGTTCTTCTAAAGCCTGATGGAAAGATTTATCTTTTAAAGCAGTTAACTGTGAAAAATATTTTCTTGCTTCTTCTGCTAAAGGTGTAGCCTCTTTTTTGTATATCTGATAGGCTAAATGCCTATTTTTTACATCTGTATTTTTTAATTTTATGGCAAGATCTTTTGCATAATTCACAAATGCCAGTGTAGTTTCTTTTGATTTTAAGATTAAATCTTTTTCTTCAGGTGATAAAGCTGTTTCTAACAGTTTATCGAAATTTTTTGTTATAGATTCTATCCTTTTATTCAGCTTTAGCAGATCTTTTTTCAAATTAGAACCAAGCATTATATTTCTTCCTAATCTGCTGACATAGTTCATATCTCTGTTTATTTCTAAAGTATATATCTTTCCTGCAACTGCTCTCTCTCGAATATCTTCAAATTTATTGGAAATTGTATTTAGATTGTTGATAGTTAAGAAAGCCATTACAACATAAGAAAGTATAATTATTCCCAATATCATCTTAAGTTTAGTTTTTATTGAGAATCTCATCAAAAGATCCATATCTGATACCTCTTTAAAGTTTTAAACCTTTATCGGTTAAAGTTCGTCTGTATTTAGTTAAAAATTTTTTAATTTTTCAGGAATTAAGCTAAAATTTGTATAATTATTAATAGAAGATTAAATGGAGGAATGTATTGAAAACTATAAATGTAGGAATCGTAGGATACGGAGTAGTCGGAAACGGTGTTGCAAAAATTATTGAAGAAAAAAGAGAGCTAATCAAGAAAAAAGCAAAAGTTGATCTAAATCTAAAAAAAGTGTTTACAAGGAACTGGAATAAAGAGTTTGCTTATCCTTTAAAAGAAAATCAGAAGGCTAATTCTGCTGAAGAACTTTTAGAGGATAAAGAGATAGATATCATTGTAGAGCTTGCCGGAGGTATCGATTTTCCTTATCAGCTTATAAATAAGGCTTTAGATAGTGGAAAACATATTGTTACTGCCAATAAAGCACTTTTAGCTGAAAAAGGAAAGGAGATTTTCGTAAAGGCAGAGGAACTAAATAAAAGAATTGGATTTGAAGCTGCTGTGGCAGGTGGAATTCCTATAATCAGGGCCTTAAGAGAAGGATTGGTAGCCAATGATATTAAAAATATTTATGGAATTTTAAACGGGACATCAAACTTTATTCTGACAAAGATGTATAAAGAAGGGCAGGATTTTGACGAGATTTTAAAAGAAGCTCAGGAATTAGGATATGCTGAAGCAGATCCTACCCTTGATATAGATGGGACAGATGCTGCCCATAAAATAGCAATTCTTGCATCTCTATCCTACGGTGGATTTTTGGATTTTTCACAGGTTTACATAGAAGGAATACAGAATATCAACAACATTGATATCGAGTTAGGAAAAGAGCTTGGCTACACACTAAAACTTTTAGCCATTGCAAAAAGCCACAACGGGGAAATAGAGATAAGAGTTCATCCTACTTTTTTACCGTCAGAACATCAGCTTTCTAAGGTTGACGGTGTTTATAATGCAGTTATGGTTGAAGGCGACAGTGTAGGTGATACGATGTTTTACGGTAAAGGAGCAGGAAGTCTTCCTACTGCAAGTGCCGTTGTAAGTGATGTTGTGGATATTGCCAAAAGCATATCTTTAGGAATAGGAAGAGAAATAGAGATAACGTCTATGAACTGGGAACATAAAGAACTAAATCTTACAAAGGTTCAGGATTTTTACACCAGATATTATATTCGTTTTACTGTTCCAGACATCACAGGCATTTTAGCAAAGATAGCAACTGTATTCTCAAAATATAACATAAGCATAGCTGCTGTAATCCAGAAAGAAAAAGTAATGGAAAAATACAAAAAGGAGCTTAAAGAAAATACTGTTCCATTAGTGATATTGACACATACAGCGTCAGAAAACAGCATTCAGAATGCTTTAAAAGAAATAAATGATATGAATATAACCAATGGCAAAAATATACTTATAAGAGTAGAGGATGAAGAGTAATTGAATAAGAAAAAAATCGGTATAGTTTTAGCACCGTTATTGGCAGTTTTAGTTTATATAATTCCTATGGATTTGAATCAAAAAGCCCATCTATTTTTTTCAATTATGGTTTTTACCCTTACATTCTGGCTTACTGAAGTTTTACCTTTAGGAATAACTGCCCTTTTAGGTGTTGCTATTGCTGTTGTTTTTGGAATAGCAAATGTTAAAACTGCATTTTCAAGTTTAGGTCATCCTGTTTTACTTTTATTTATAGGTAGTTTCTTGATTGCTCAGGCAATGACAAAACACGGACTTGATAAACGATTTGCTTTAAACTTTCTATCTTTACCTTTTTTCTTAAAAAGCCCTATCAGGATAATAGCAGGTTTTTCTCTGGTTTCTTTTGTTTTGTCGATGTGGATCAGCAACACTGCTACAACTGCAATGCTTCTTCCTTTGTCACTTGGAATCATAACAATGTTTAGACAGAACCATATCAAAAATATAAAAACATTTGCTGTGTTTATACTTCTAAGTATTGCATATTCTGCTTCTATCGGTGGTGTTTCTACTCTTATCGGAACTCCTACAAATCTTATTGGAGTAGGTTTTCTCAGGGATGAAGGATACGATATTGATTTTGTTAAATGGATGTTAATAGCAATGCCAATATCTTTAACAATGTATTTTGCCCTTCTTTTATACATAAAGTTTCATCTAAAAGGATTTTCCTTTGATAAAGAAAAAATAAAAGAACTGATTCATACTGAAAAAAATAAATTAAAAAAGATGTCAATTGGTGAAAAAAATACAGTTATTACATTTTCTTTGGCAGTCTTTTTCTGGTTACTTCCAGGAATTGCCAACATATTAGGAAATGAACAGCTTTATAAATTTTTAAAAGCCCACATCCCTGAAAGTATTGTGGCTCTGATTGCAGGAATACTTCTGTTTTTACTTCCAGTTGATTTAAGAAATTTCAAAGGAACACTTGAGGTTGATGATATCAGGAAAATTGATTGGGATACGGTGTTATTATTTGGTGGAGGAATAGCGTTAGGGAAACTTATAATCCAGACAGGATTGGCAAAGTATATAGGTGAAAGAGTTGCACATCTGATATCACCTGAACATTTTATTCTTTTCCTTGTCACTTTGATACTTGCTATGATATTTTTAACTGAAGTAAGTTCGAATACTGCTACAGTGATAACTTTTGTTCCTATACTGATCGGAGTTTTGAAAGAACTCCATGTTGATATATTTTATCCTATAGTTGCTGTTGTTATTGCAGCAAGTTTTGCATTTATGTTGCCTATTGCAACGCCGCCAAATGCTATAATTTATGGTAGTAAAATGATTCCGATTAATAAAATGGTTAAAGTCGGATTTTTCTTAAATCTTATTGGAACTATCGTTATAACAATCTGGATACTAATTTATATGAGGTGAGTGAATGAGCGTAAAATGGGAATTTTCAGCAGGTGGAATAGTCTACAAAAAAGAACAGGACGGTATTTATGTTCTTTTAATCAGAGTTAAAAACAGGTGGAGTTTTCCGAAAGGTAATATAGAAAGAGGAGAATCAAAAGAAGATGCAGCACTAAGAGAAGTGAAAGAAGAGACAGGAATAGACGGTGAAATAGTTGATTTTGTAGGTGAAGAGGAGTACTGGTATCAGCTTCATGGAGAAAAAATTCATAAATTTGTATATTTTTATCTTATGAAATATAAAGGAGGGGAAATCCAACCTCAAAAAGAAGAAATCAATGAAGCAAAATTTGTAAAAATTGATGAAGCGTTCAAACTTTTAACATATGATACAGATAGAAACTTATTAAAAAAGGCAGTGGAAATACTGAAACAAAAAGGTGAATTGGTTGATTGATAAATTAATGAGGGGAATTTTCTCATATTTTAGAAAACTTCCCCGAGATAAAGCCTTAAAAAGAGGAGAACTGGTAGGTAAATTTTTATGGGCGATTCATTACAGGAGAAAAGTAGTTTATCAAAATCTTGATTTTGCTTTTCCTGATAAACCTTTTTCATGGAAAAAGGATATAGCCAAAAAATCAATAATTCATATCGGAAGAATTATAGCCGAATTTCCAAAACTTCAAGACTATGTAAAAAATGACCAGATGAAAGATATTTTTGTGATAACCAAAGGAAAAAAACTTGTTGAAAAATATAAAGATGATGGAATAGTGATGATAACAGCCCATCTTGGAAACTGGGAGATGTTTGGGGCAGGACTGTCTTACACATTCAAATCATTTAAAGATGTTTATGCTCTCGCTTACA
>JALVEZ010000213.1 GCA_027030405.1 Hydrogenothermaceae bacterium
TTTTCTTTTAAACCAGATAGATGCAAGTCCTGTTTTTCCAAGTCCAGTATCTGCAACTAAAACAAGATTTTCTTTGTTTTTAAATTTTTCCTGAAAAGGTCTTAGCTTTTTAGGTTTTTTATTGTCCTCAAGATAGTTTAAAAACAGCTTTTCTCTATTTTCTGTTATAGGCTCTTCTTCAATTATTAAATCTTCTCCTGAAGCAGAGTGATCTATTCTAATAAGAAGTCCTGCTATTTTGATAAGAGTTTTTATAAATTCATCATTAGCTCGTAGTCTATCATTTAGCTCTTCTATACTTGCTACATTATCAACTATATACTCAAGATGTTTTTTGTAAAAATCTTTTGTTTCTTCTGATAGGTTTGTTATTCCTAAATGAGAGAAAAAGTTAGAAATGTTTTCTTCTATTTCACTGATTAATAGGTCAATTCCTGAGTAGTTTAAAAATTCTCTCCCTCTTGCGTGGTGGTTGATTATTGAGTAAATGATTAAGGTCAACTCATTAAAATCAACTTCATCTTGAAATTTTCTAAGGAATAAAGGAGATAAATATTGGTGAGGAATTTTGTCATCTGTTATTTTTCCAGTGCATTTAACAGGTTTAAGTTTTGGATTTACAGGAAGTTTGCATTGAAAGAGTTTATTTAGCTTTCCATAATCGTGATATTGAATAGAGGTTTTTAAAAGCTCCTTTTCTTCGTCTGTTAAAACACCAGGATAATACCGATTAAATATCTCAAATTGATAAAACAAATCATTAATATGCCCTTCTAATGTGGTTCCGTCTGATTTAGCAAGATGGGTTTTAAGGTATTTAAACACTTTACAAAAATTTAATATATCTTGTAATAATATTATCTTTATATTTTTCATTTAGAAATTCTATTACTATTCTATATAACACTTTAAGTTCAGATAACAATTCTTGTTGATGATCTATCCTGTCGGAATTAAAGATTTTCTCACCTTCCGTTGTTTTAGAATGTACAATAGAATTTCTGATAGCATATATCCTATTTGATATGTTTTTTTCAAATTCTTCTTTACTTTTTATTACAACTTTGTTATTTAAATCTTCCAAGAAACACGGAGTTTTTTTTAATTGTTCTTTTACATTTTGATCCAAAGAATCATATATACTATGTAAATTCTCTTTTGGAATAGTTTTAATTACTAATTTTAATAAATCATTTTCTCTTAAAGAAATGCTTTTAATTTCTTTTTTCAAAGCTTGTAATCTACTATCAAATTCTCCTTTTAAATAGGATTCTGCTAACTTTCTTAATAAAGAATCCCATTTTTTTCTTTCTTCTTCTACCATAAATCTTTCCAAGATATGATATAATTCCAAAAACTTAATATGATTAAATTCTGTCTTATTTGCATTTTCTAAAAAAACTAATGATATCTCATCATAAATTTTAAGCTTATTTAAATCTAAGGATTCAAAATCAAAAACTACTTCTTCATATTTGTTTTTATATAAAAAAATCTTAATTTTTCTGTCTATAGAAAAATTAAATATAAAACTTCTTACCCAGTCTAATGTAAAACTTTTCAAGTTATTTATATTAAAATCATAACTAATTTCCTTTACAAATCTTATGTTTAACTTATAGAGATTTTTTTCTTTTAATTTGAGATAAAATTCTTTAAAAATATTATCCACTGGTTTATCTTCTCTCAATTCAATAATATCTTCAAATAACAAAAAACCAATATCGTAATCATCATCATCAAAGTTATTTTCTGTATATATGAAGTTTGCCTTAAAAATATTATTTTCATAACATAAATCATTTTCATGTGTAATATCTTGTGGAATTTCAACTAAAACCAGCAAAGTTAAGTCTTCTTTGTTTATAAAC
>JALVEZ010000214.1 GCA_027030405.1 Hydrogenothermaceae bacterium
TAGAAGGAATTGTTCCAAGGAAATAAAGCTTTCCATTTATTACAAGTGCAGGAGAGGTATATAATCCAAGCTCAACTATTCTGTTTTGATCTTCAAAAAGATCTAATTTTTTTACTTCAATATCTTTGTCGTTTAGTTCTTCTAAAACTTCATTTACTCTTTCTTTTAATCCAAAACACTTCGCACAGCTTTCACTATCAAGTATTTCTAAAACCACTTTAGCCATTATAATCACCTCATTTTATTCCTAATTACAGTATAAGTCCTGTAGTATGGTACAAGGTCAAGGAGGAATTTTATTGTATGAATTGAAGTTTGATTATTTTTCTATTGAAGTTATGATAGGACACTGAAGAATTGAGCCTTCGTTAGGACACTGATTAACTAAATCTTGAAGAATTTCTTTTATTTTTTCTAAATCCTGAATTTTCTTTTCAACATCAATCAGTTTTTCTTCAGCTAATTTTCTTACTTCCTGACATTCACCTTGAGTTTCAAATCTAAGCTCCAAAAGTTCTTTTATTTCTTTTAAAGTAAAGCCAAGTTCTTTTGCTCTTTTTATGAATTTGATTCTTTTTACATCTTCTTCAGAAAAAAGTCTGTATCCTGACTCGGTTCTTTGAGCTTTTGGGAGTAAACCCATTTTTTCATAATATCTAACTGTTTCAGGATTTACTTCTGCCTTTTTTGCAAGCTGTCCACGGGTTAAATTTTTCATCATAAATTCAATTTAGTTTAAAATATCAGATCAAACAAGACGCCACCTATTATTGATCCAACGAACCATACTAAAACATAGAATATGGCAAGCTTTTTAGGGAAGAGCTTAAAAGTTGCAGAGATTGTAGGAATACATATTCCAGCAGATGCAAGCATAAATGTTAAAGCCTGACCTTGTGTAAATCCTAAATCAACAAACGATTTTGCGATAGGAATTTCTTCACCTGAGCATACATATATCGGAATAGAAAAAATAGTAATAAATAGATAAGAAAATGGAAAATTTGCAAATTTAGTAACAAGTGAGGAAGGGATAAGCACAGCAACAGCCGAAGCTATCAAAAGCCCCAGTAATACATATTTTCCTGTTCCTATAAATATTTCCTTAAATGCGACTTTAAAAGCCTGCCATTTACTTAAGTTTTGTCCACCTGAAGAAAACATAGGAAGGGAAGGTGGTTTTTTAAAGATTATGTCTATTATGTACGCAGTTATTAAAGCAATAATAAATCCAAAAACAAATCTAAAAACAGTTAATTTCCATCCGAACATACCAAGCATTAAGAAAAATATAACTGGAGATAAGATCGGAGCAGATATTAAAAAAGCTATTGCAGGAGCATAACTTTTTGATAAAGAATTAATGGTCTGTGCTATTGGTATCATGGAGCAGGAACAAACAGGAGCAGAACTTCCGAAAATCACTGTAATGATTGGAGATAAAAATCTTTTATTTACAAATTTTCTAATAAAGTTGAAACTCAAATACGACTGAATAAATGCCCCAAAAATAGTAGCAACAAAAAAGTAAGGTAAAATGTCCAGTGAGTAATATACAAACTTATCAATAAATTGTGTTAATAGCTTAAAAATATCCATATCTAACTATACAACCTCGTTTAATTAATTATTATGATAAAGCCCCTTTCGGGGCCTTATATTTAAAATTTACCAAATTTGTAAGCAAACTTATAGACAATAGGAAGAAGTATTAATGTCAAAAATGTAGATGTGAATATTCCACCTATTACCACAATAGCGATTGGTTTTTGGATTTCAGAGCCGATGTCATTTGTGAATAGAATCGGAACAAGACCTAAAGAAGCAGCTGTTGCCGTTATTAGAATTGGTCTGAGTCTGAGT
>JALVEZ010000215.1 GCA_027030405.1 Hydrogenothermaceae bacterium
TTTAACAAGTCGCAATGCCCTTAAAAAGTCGGGACAGTTCGAGGAGGGTATTATGGGAAAACCTAGATAGAGAGTTTTATTTGTCGCAATGCCCTTAAAAAGTCGGGACAATTCGAGTCGTGGTTCTCGTTTAGTTTTTCCGTTTTTCGCCAGTCGCAATGCCCTTACAAAGTCGGGACAGTTCACTTTTGCCGAAGGCAAATTGGTGAGCCGAAGGCGAACAAGATATCCCTGCGAACCCTTGAAAATAGCCATATTCACAATGCCAAGTAGCCTATATTCTTATACAAATCAACTTTGATTTCTTTTAAAATAGCATAAATAAAAACATTCAGTCAACAAAAATCAGTCTGTAATCTCCACACTTCCAAGTCCGAAACTTACGGACTTTCCTAAATTTATATTTTCTATCAATTTTAGATAAGGATAAATCTCATTTATTTCACCTTTTAAACCCATTTCACCTTCAAATGCAGGGATAGTCATATGTTTTTTCTTTCTGTTAGACCATCTTTTCATAGGAGAAGGCTTAAAATCTTGATACTCAACATCTATTTTTTCTTTATCTATAAAAAGTCTGTCTGTTCTTTCTCCGTAATTTTGAGCTATTACAGAAATTCTTGAAAGAATAGACTTAATCAAAATATCCTTGTTAAACTCGTCAAACCTCACCATTTGACTTTTATTTTTTAATGAAGTTGGATTAAATTTTAGATTTAACTCTTCTTTATCCGTTTTTAGTTCTAAAAACTTTTTTGCTTCAAATTTCGGAATAAAACTTTTTATTGGATAGTATTTTTCCTCAAAAGGATGATAAAAATAGATATTTTGGAGTTTTAGATATCTCTCTTTTCCGATGTGTAAAACTTCCGAATAAGAATTTATTATAAATTCCCAGTAGTTAGCACTATCACCTAAAAGAGTGATGTCCAGATTTATAGTTTCGTTTTCTTTTAGTTCCTGAACCTTAAAAGGCGGTTTCATTATGTATTTTGAAGGCTGGTTTAACATTGCTTCTGTTTCAAATATTGTGGTGTAAGGACAGGTGGTTTTAAATTCACAGCTTTCACAGGAAGGCTCAAAAGGTTTTATGCAGACCATTTTTTTTAATTTTCTTCCCATTATTCCTCTGAAAGTAGAACCTAAAAAGTAAGGTGTTTTGAAGCTGTTTAATGCCTTAAACTCTAATCTAATTCTTGAAAATTCAAAGTTAAACATCATTCTTCCTCGTAGTATCTGACATCAAAAGATTTTACAGTGTAGTCAGAAGTTGAAACATATTCAAACTCTCTATCTTTTATTAGCGTTTGCATTGCCCCAATTATACTGACTAACTTTTGTCCGCCTGTTATGTCTATTATTATTTCTTTATCTTTTGCTTTGTATTCTTTCTCTATTAAATCATAAGTTTGCTCTATTATGTTTTTCAGTTCTTCTACATTTTCAAAATCTATCTCTTTATCAATTCCTATTGGGATTAGATTTAAGTTCTGGTCTGGGAATAATCTTTTTATTAAAGATTCAAACTCTTTAAACTGACTTCTACTTTTTGAGGATAATATGACAAAAACATTTTCTAATTTTGGAAGGTGATATTTTACGGCTATTGCAGGCATTTGCCACGGTGTTCTTACATTTTTAAAATCTTCAAATGAGTTTATTTGAGAAGCATCTTTGACCTCTTTGAAAGGACTTAAAAATAGGATAAGGTTTTTTCTTTTGGTTGGCGGTTCGGAAATGATTTCTAAATTTGATAACTGTTTTTTTACAAAATAATTGCCTACTAAAAATAATGCAATCAATATAACAAAACCAGTTCCTACTTGAATGTAAGGAAAATATTTTTCT
>JALVEZ010000216.1 GCA_027030405.1 Hydrogenothermaceae bacterium
CACAGGGAGAACACTTGACGCTATAAAAAAAGCTGATGTTGTTGTTCTGGTTATCGATGCACAGCAAGGGGCCACAGAACAGGATACCAAAATCGCCCATCTTATACAGAAATACACAAAACCTGCAGTGATTGTAATAAACAAGATAGATACTATTCCACCTTCTGCCGAAGCAAGAAATAGAGTAATAAAACAGGTGAAAGAAAAGTTGTATTTTTTAGGATATGCTCCGATTGTCTTAACTTCTGCCAAAACAAAAGAAGGTATCAAGGATCTTTTAAAAGCTATAGTTCATGTATACAATCAATCTCTGAAAAGGGTCGGAACAGGTCAGTTGAACAGAGCAATAAAACATCTGATGTCTTTACATAGACCACCTTCCTATCAGGGAAAGCCTTTAAAAATCTATTATGCAACACAGTTGGAAGGTAAACCACCTGCGTTTTTACTTTTTGTTAATAAACCTGAAGGTTTTAAAGACAACTACATGAAATTTTTAGAAAACAATCTAAGACAGATATTAGGTTTTGAGAATGCACCTATGAAACTGCTTCTTAGAGGGAAGGACGAAAGAGAACTTTAATTTTTCCCTATTTTTACGTCATTGAAATCTTTGATTTCTTGCTCTTTTATATCTTTTAAGGTGAGATACATATCTAGCTTACCTTCTATTTCTATACGGTAAGGGTATTTCTCACCTTTTTTGACATAAAATCTTATAGCTTTTGTTTTTCCCTTTTCTGGAAGGAATTCGAAAATTTCTTCATCTTTATTTTCAATAACATTTACGTGTATTTTGTTATCTTTTATCTGAAGAATTTTGTTTTTTAGTTTTTTGTATTTTTCTTTATCTTCTTTAAAAAATTGGGCTAAAAGAGGAAGCCATGGCTTTTTTTTATAAATATCCTCATTTTTATAGATTTTCTTTTTCTTTTTTGTTTTTTCAAGGAGAATGTAGTTATCTTTTACTGCTTTAAATGCAAAATTGTATTTATATAACCATTTTGCAATTCCTGTGCTTTCTCCTTTTGCAATCAGCGTATTATTTCCTACTTTAAAGACAACTTTACCGACCTTTACGCCGTGCAAGTAGAGCTTGTATTCAAGAATAGTAACACTATAAGCATTAATTGAAAACATAAATATAAACAGTATTATTACAATTTTTGGATTTAAAACGAATTTTTTCAAGTTATATCTCTTTTATTAAAAAAATTTATTTTGTTCCTGTTTAAGTTCTGAAATAGGTTTTCTTCCCATAAATCCTGAGCTTAAGTCATGCCAGAACTCAATTTTTTCTTCACCTTCTTTCCAGCATAGTAAAATTGGATTTCCTAAATGTTCAGAAGGAAAATCTATTAGAAATGGATCTAATCCTTTTACTACCGCACCGAAACTTTCTATTATTTCTATTAACTCATTGATCTCTTTATTTAGCTGTTTTATTGAAGACTTTATATACATTGATTCAAGTATATCCTGAGATTCATCTTCTTCCATATTTTCAAATTTATCCATTTCATCATAAAGCTTAGTTCTTTTTTCGATTATTTCTTCCACTAAAAGTTTTATCTGCGGCAGTATATTATTCGCTTCATCTACGGTGAAGTACTTCATATCTACTTCCTCTTTTTAATATTTATGAATAAATTATAATAGTTTTTATATTATTCAACATATATTATATCTTTAATACTTGTTTAAATTCCAATCATAATACATATACTCTATTTTTAGGTCTGGGCTTCTTCTCTTAAGAAAACGTCTTTTATCGTCATCAACTAAATATCTGTCGATAAATCCTAAAATTCCAGGAATACCTCCGAAATCTTTTTCATACCATTTAAATATATAGGAAAGCATTATTTTATTTTCTTCAGGAATTATAATAACTTCTGAGCTGTTTATGAAACTTCTTGCAGAAAGATCAAGTTCAAGGTCTATATTCTCAGCGGTATAAAATTTTATTGGAGCACAGGAATATGTCCCGCAGGCAAGAGCAAAATGTATCCGTGGATCCAGTTCTTTTACTATAAACTTTTTTCTTTTATCCCAGGGTCTAAACTGTTTGCAAGGGTAGTATGGAGGATTTTTATTGCTTCTCAGTATTCCGTGGTATATATCGTTTAAAGAAAATTTATAACCACCTATTTCATATTTTAGTTTACTAAAAAACCCTAAAACTTCCTTTACACTTTCTTGTATTTCCATTGTTATTATTCCGTCTATAACCATTGCATTAAAAAGATTTATCCAGAAAGACAGTTTTTTTTCTCTTGTATCAAGTGTCGAAAGGTCAAAGTATTTTAACTGTTTTACCAGTTCTTTATAATTTTTATACTCTTTGAATTTTTTTATCCGAGGATAATCTATACTGCCGTATTCTGCATAGGAGGCATCAAAGAGATCTTTTATTGTAATTAGTATTTCTTGAGACAAATTTTCAGGAGGAATTTTGTTTTTTGATTCTCCCTCATTCAACACTATTTCATCTGATAAAAATGTTTTAAACATTTTAAAGAATGTTGTTTTTTTCCTGCTTTTTTCCAGCTGTTTTGCAACATCAATAAATAAGGCTGCCGTCCACGAAAAATCTTTTGTTCCGTATCCTCTTCCATCAAACGAATCAAAATACTCATAAAATCCAAATCTTACAGGAAGTTCAAATATATTTTTTGCAAGCTGGATTGATTTTTCCCTGTATCCGTATTTTTTAAGACCTTCATAAAGCATCCAGTTTATATTTATCCATACTGGGCCACGCCAGTAGTTTTTTCTATCGAAATCTTTGCTTTTTATGTTGTAGTTGGGGATGGTAAAACAGTTTCCCTGATGTAAAGCACAAAAACTTGTTGAGTTTAAAAACTCGTATATTTTTTCTGCCTGATACTTTGTTGCTGCTTCACCAAATAAAGGCATAAAACCTGCTGCTGTATTTACTTTTATGAGTTTTTTTTCTTTTAGGTCATAAGCATCAAAAATTTTTGCCTCTTCATTAAAAAGATTTTCGATGATTCCTGTTTTTGTTTTCAGATACCATATTTCAGGTTCTATTATATCCTCTTCAAGGATAGTTCCAATTTCAACC
Source organism: Hydrogenothermaceae bacterium (assembly GCA_027030405.1). Taxonomy (GTDB): domain Bacteria; phylum Aquificota; class Aquificia; order Aquificales; family Hydrogenothermaceae; genus JALSSE01. The sequence continues at coordinate 3,089 of JALVEZ010000216.1, forward strand.
AAAGCCTTATTGGATGCTGACAGAATAGAGTTAAAAAGGGGATCATAAACGAGGAAAGGACAATCTTTTCGGATTTCTTCTTCTAAATATCTGTGCTTTTTGAAAAGTTCCACAAGATAAATGTATCGTTTATAGTCTATATCTTTAGGTCGCATTTCAGGATTTACAATGTTTATATCTTTTCTCTTGAATTTTGGTATTTTCACATTCTGAACGTCTATCTGATCCAAAATAGAATCCCATGTTGGGGAGTTATCCATTCCTGATTCCCAGGGATGTCTGATATAAACAAGTCCATTATTCTCGGGACTTCTTTCCCTGTATAGATATCTGTGCTGTTTTAATAGTTTTGGATAAATCCATTTTAAAAAAGGAATAACCTCTTCCTTCTTCTTTGCATTCTTATATATTTTCAGAACTGCCACTGCGTGGATTGGAGGCATTGTTATTCCTGATGTAAGATGTCCTTCAGGTGCATAAGGAGACAGTTTTTCTACCTGCCAGAAATCTGGTTCAGGGAAATATGTTCCTAACTTTTTTTCATTGAAAACTATCTGCGGAACCATTCCATTTTCCCACTGGGCATTAAAAAGATGTGTCAGTTCTTTTATTGCCCTTTTTGTGTCGTAATGGGAATATCCTATGGCAATAAATCCAGAATCCCAGTTCCACTGGTGAGGATATAAATGGACAGACGGCATTGTAAACTCACCTGTCCAGTTCTTATCTAATACTTTTTTTGCTTTCTTTACATATTTATGAAATGGCAATTTTTTCCTCTACTTCTTGCTGTATAGTTACATATAATTATCGTATTTTAAAACCATTTTTTCTTAATAGAATATCAATCAGATAGAATTTTTCAATTTATTTTCGATTTTGGAGATAAGGATATTCTTGAATTCATCTTTTGATATCTCTTTAAAATCTGATATTGAGACCACAGGAATATCTGAAAGTCCACAGGGTATGATATTTTGAAAATATTTTTTATTCACATCAACATTTATTGAAAATCCGTGCATTGTGGTATTTTTCGATATCCTGACTCCGATAAATCCTATTTTCCCTTTTTCTGTGAAAATTCCTGTTAATTTTTCTTTTCTAAACGCTTCTATTCCGATTTCTTTCAAGGATTCTATCATTATTTCTTCAAGGGTATAAACATATTTTCTGACTGAAAATTTATAATTTTTAAGGATAAGTATAGGATAAACAACAATCTGACCTTCTCCATGAAATGTTACGCTTCCACCTCTTTCTATTTCAACAACAGGTATTTTCCCTACATTCAGAAGATGTTCTTCTTTGGTTGTTTTTCCTTTGGTATATACAGGGAAATGCTCTGTTATCAGTATATAGTCTGTTGTATCCTCTCCCTTTATTTTCTTCTGGAATAATTCTTTTTGGAAATCAAGGCACTCTAAATATTCTGTTTTCCCTAAATCGATAATTTTTATCACTTTTTAGTTCCTTTTATAAACGTATTTAATATAAATTTTGTCACATCTATGTAGGTTTGTATATTAACTTGCTAAATTATTAATAAAAGTTTAAAATTTTATAACACTGTTTTAAAAATATGTATGGGAGAAGGTCTATGTCTTGGATAACATTAGAAAAAGCTAAAAAGCTTGAAGAAAGATTTGATTATGTAAAAGTTGGAGAAAATGAAAGGTTTGTCTCTGTCGAAGTTCCAAAAGAAAAACTGATTGACTTTCTTTCTTTCTTAAAAGAAGATTCTGACTATTTATTTAAAATGTTTATTGACCTGACTATCATAGATCACGGTGTAAAAGAAGATCCAAGATTTCAAGGTGTTGTGATTTTATATTCACCTGAATACAAAGAAAGAATTATAGTAAAAACATGGGCAACAGAAGAAAAACTCCCAACATTAACAAATCTATGGTCAGCTGCGAAATGGGCAGAAAGAGAAGCATGGGATATGTTCGGAATAGAGTTTGAAGGGCACGAACATTTAGTAAGAATGTTGCTCTGGGAAAATTATCCATATCATCCTCTTAGAAAAGATTTTCCTATTAGAGGATTTGAAGAAGTTGAACTTCCTTCTCTAAACGAGTCTGAAAGAGGCGATCAGTTAGAGGGAATGTTTAATTACTCAAGAATGCATACTGCACTTCCAACGATGGAAGATATAGAACATACACAAAAAGCAAGAATGCCTGAAAAAAAATCTCAGATTGTTCTGAACTGGGGGCCTTTACACCCTGGGACACACGGAACTATCTGGTTCTTATTTGACCTTGATGGTGAATATGTTCAGGAATGTGACATTATCATCGGTCAGTTGCACAGAGGTGTTGAAAAAATAGCAGAAAATATAGGTTATCAGCAGTTTATACCTTATACAGATAGAATGGATTACATAGCTTCTATAAATGAAAACCACGCTTATGTTATAGCTGCTGAAAAGATGTTAAATATTGAAATTCCAGAAAAAGCAAAATGGATAAGAACATTACTTGCAGAATTTTCAAGAATCAATAGCCATCTTTTATGGCTCGGAACATATGCCCTTGATTTAGGTGCTTTAACAATGTTCCTCTATACCTTCAGAGAAAGAGAAAAAATTATGGATATATTAGAAGGTATTACAGGGGCAAGATTCACAATAAATTACTTTAGAATAGGTGGTGTTTATGCAGATCTTCCGCACGGTGCATTAGATGCCATAGAATACTTTATAAAAGATTTACCATCAAGAATGGATGATTACGAAAGACTTTTAACAAGAAACAGAATCTGGTTAAAAAGAAATAAAGATGTGTGTATCATAACAGAAGAAGACGTTTATGATTACGGTCTAACAGGGGCAGTGGCAAGGGCTTCTGGGGTTCCTTATGACCTTAGAAAGATTGATAAATACGATGCTTACGGTGAAGTTGAGTTTGATGTTCCAATAGGCGAAAAAGGTGATTCTTATGATAGATATCTTGTCAGAATGGAAGAGATCAGACAGAGTGTAAGAATTATTAATCAGTGTATAGATAAACTCAGAAAGATGTCTAAAAATGATCCTTATTTCTTCCAGACACCTGATGAGAAAAAATTGAAAGTAACAATAGATGGTAGAGGTTTAAAACTTCCAGAAGGTGAAGTTTATGCAGGGACAGATAATCCTCGTGGTGAACTTGGATTTTATATTTTCAATAAAAAAGCAGCAACAAAACCTTATAGATGTAGAATAAGATCTGGTGCTTTTTATAATCTTCAAATATTTACAAAAGCCATTATTGGAAGACCTATTGCTGATGCGATAACACTTTTATCAACAATTGATCCAGTTGTTGGTGAAACTGACAGGTAAAGTTATTTGAATAATGAAAAAATTGCTAAATATTTTAAATATGCAGTTGTAGGAAGTTTTGTTTTAGGAATAGGTGCTGTTTTAGGCTTTCTTTTAGGAGCTAAAAATATAACCTGTTGTAATTTTATAAATTCCCTGAAATGCGGGAATGAACAAAAGGAGGATTAAAAGATGTCTGTTAAAAAGGTAGGAGCAAAACCACAAACATTAATAGAAAAAATATTTTTTATAGACTTTATGAAAGGTCTAAGCACTACTATAAAACATCTGTTCAAAAGAACTATTACCGTGGATTTTCCTTATGAAGTGGTTACACCTTCCATAAGATTCAGAGGTGTTCACGGATTGAGAAATGTTGATGGAACAGAGGCAGATGATTTTGAAGCTTGGGTTAAAAAGTTAAAAATTAAGCCTCCAGAAATGGGTGAGACAAGATGTATAGCATGTAAGTTCTGTCAGGCTGCATGTCCAGTACCAGAACTCTTTACAATCAAAGCAGAAAAATTAGATGTTCCTGAAGACCATCCCCATCATAAATTAAAAGTTTTAGCAGTCTTTGATATGGATCTATCAAAATGTATGTTTTGTGGGTTATGTACACAAGCTTGTCCTACCGACTGTATCATTCATACAGACGTTTATGATTTATCATCATATACAAGAAGAAGCTGGGTAATGGATAAAGATATGCTCTCTCAAATTGCAGATGATTTTATTGCAAGAAGAGGAAAAGAAAAATTTGACGAAAAATCAAAATGGAGACAAGATCAAAAATTATGGCCTGAATATGATGAAACAAGACCAAAATTATGGGATTTTCATCCTCCAAAATTAGGTCCTAACTATATAGATGAACTTCAAAATACATTTAATCAGGTTGACCAGCAGGTTAAAAATCAATCATCAGATAACGCTTGAATACAGTTTTAAACTTTATATAATTTGAAGGTTCGTTCGGTTTTTATACCGTTCGAACCTTTTTTATTTCAACATAAGGATGTATAAATGGAACTTACAGGAAAAGAGCAACTTATAAATATAATCAGAGATAGAATAGAAAAAGAGGGAAGTATATCCTTTCGGGATTTTATGGATATGGCACTCTACTATCCAGAATTAGG
>JALVEZ010000217.1 GCA_027030405.1 Hydrogenothermaceae bacterium
TTTATTTGATTTTCTTTTTGTACAATCGATATAAATTCCATAAGAAAGTCAAAAATAAGTATTATCCTTCCTCATAAAATCTAATAAAAATATCCTCAAAGCTTTTGGCGTCTGGGAATTTTTTATGGAGGTTTTCGGGAGTATCGTCAACGATTTTCTTACCCTGTTTCAGAACTACAACTCTGTCGCAGTATTCTGCTTCGCTCATGTAGTGAGTTGTGATAAGAATTGAAATTCCCCATTTTTGTTTAAGTTGGTGTAGCAGTTTCCAGAGTTGAGCCCTTGCAACTGCGTCAACACCACTTGTAGGCTCATCTAAGAATAAAACTACAGGCTCGTGGAGTATGGCAGCAGCAACAGAAAACCTCTGGTTTATCCCAAGTGGAAGTTCTGTTGGTAGATAGTTCATATATTCTTTAAATCCAAGTCCTTCTGCAAGTTTATTTATTCTTTTTAATGCTTTTGAAGTTGGTATCCTGTGCATATTGGCAAAATAGATTAGATTTTCCCTGACTGTCATATCTTTATAAAGGGCAAACTTTTGACTTACATATCCGATTTTACTTTTTAGCTCAAGCCTGTCTTTGTAGCTCTCTATCTTTTTTCCAAGTAGCCACAGTTCACCTTCATCAATTGGATAAAGTCCAAGTAGCATTTTTATAAATGTTGTCTTTCCTGCACCATTTGCACCTAACAGTCCAAGGATTTCTCCTTTTTTCAAAACCATATCTATATGATCGTCTGCAACAAAATCTCCAAATCTTTTTGTTAATCCTTTTGCTTCCATAACTATTTCTGGGATTTCTATCTGTGTTTCTCTTTCTTCAACGGTTATTTCTGGGATATGTTTGTATTTTTTTAAAGCATCAACAAAGAAAACACTTTCAAGATCTGGCTCTGCGTGAGGGACATTTAAAGGCTTTAGAGAATAAGTTCTTTTGTTAAATGAAAAACATTCATCATGACACTCTGTTTCAACATACGTATACTCTCTAACAGAGTCTATAAGCTCTTGAGCCGTTCCTTTTGCGATAATTTTCTTCAAAGAGAAGGACTCTATCCATCTTTTCTGCTTCCTGCATATATCCTGTGCTAATAAGAGCAATAATTCCTTCTTTTTTTCTAATCCCGTCAACGATTTCCCAGAGTTCCCTTCTACTGAGTGGATCAACCCCAGTCGTAGGTTCATCAAGTATGAGAAGTTTTGGTTTATGAATAAGAGTGCAGATTAAAGATAATTTTTGCTGCATTCCACCACTAAGGTGTCCAGCCTGCCTATCCTGAAACTGATACAAACCTGCCATTTTAAGCAATCTTTCCCGATACTGCCAGTATTCGTCATCTTTTTTAAGATTTCTTATTGCAGTGAAAAAGTCTAAATGCTCTTTTACTGTTAAAAGTGGATACAAAACCAGTCCAATTCCCTGAGGCATAAAACCTATGTGTGGTTTTAGTTTTTCTGCTTCTTTTGGCGAGTGATAGGTATATCCTTTATATATAATTTCTCCTTCAAATCTAATCACACCTGCAACGGCATGCATTAATGAGCTTTTTCCTGCTCCATCAGGCCCAATAAAACCTATTATCTCTCCATCATTGGCTTCAAGATGAGCATCTTTTATCCCAATCTTCTTCTTATAACGGACAGTGACATTTTTTATTTGTAGTGTTGGCATTAGTATTATAACCTTCTAATTGTAGATTTAGCTTTCACTTTCTATTTCTAAAAGCTTTGCGTCGATATCTTTTGATAATTTTTCCGATACTTTAAAATTCATTTAACATTCAAGCAATTCCTAAAAAATTACAATTCTGGTAGCTCTTTTAAACTTTTTGGCAAACCT
>JALVEZ010000218.1 GCA_027030405.1 Hydrogenothermaceae bacterium
CAGAGAATAAAGACAAGCTAAAAATGGTATCTCAAGCTAAAAATAAAGCCATAAACGACGCCACAAAATTAAAACAACAACTTCAAAAAGAAGGCATAGAAACAAAAAATCTATCAAAAGAGTATGTCAGATTACAAAAAGAACTTAGAGAAACTGCCAAAGAATACGAAAATTTAGAGAAAAAACTATCATCTTCTACCCTTGAAACCTTCGGAGCAAAACTAAAAAGTATAGCCACCATCGGAGGAATTGGAGCTGCAGCTTCATTTTCTATAAAAGGCATTATAGATAAAGCCACACAAATAGACAGACAGGCAAGGCTAATTATCGCCAGAACAGAGCTTACAACAAAAGATTTGCAAGCTGTTAAAAATGACCTTACAGACATTTACGAAATCACTGGAGCTATGCCTGACCAGATAGCAGAAGTTTATACACAGTTTAGACAGCAAACAGATTTATCTGCAAAAGAGCTAAAAGAAGCCACAATACAGGCTCTAAAACTTCAAAAAATAGCTCCAGAATGGGACACAAAAGAAATAACCCGTGCTATAACTCAGATGCAAAAAGCTTGGGGAATTTCAGCAAAAGAAGCTTCAGATTTAATTATCACTGCCTACCAAAAAGCAGGAGATAAAGCAGGAGATTTACTTGATACCCTGTGGGAATACTCACCTTTAATGAAAGAAGCAGGACTAAACGCAAAAGAATTCACAGCAATGCTTATAGCTGGAGCAAAAGAAGGAGCATTTAATTTTGATAAGCTTGCAGATACTATAAAAGAAAGTTTCAAAGCAAGATTGACAGATGTTGATATCTGGCAAAATCTGGTAGGTTCTGGAACAAAGGCTGGAGTTATAGATCAGCTTTTACCAGAAGATAAGTTCAAAGATAAATCCAGAAGAATAAAACACTATTTAGCCCAGATAAGAGAAGGAATAGAAATTGGAGATATTAAAAAGAAAAAAGAAGGATATGCAAAACTTTTAACAGAACTATCTGTTCTCTATCAGCAAGACGCAAGACTTGCCAGAAACATTATGGAACAGATTTTCGGAACTCAAGGAACTGAAGATATATCTGCAAAAATCCTAAAAGCAATGGGAGAAGCTTCTCTAAATGCAGATAAGATTGTAGGAAACTATAAAAATGCTACAGATAAAGCCTACAACGAATTAAAAACATTTTTTGATAGATTAAATGATGCTTGGAGAAAGTTAGAAGCCACATTTTTAAAAACTGCAGATGAACTTGCAAAAACCCTTTCACCAATAGGAGACATTATTTTTGATATCACAACCAAAATAGCAGGACTTGCAGAAAGCCATCCTATAATAGCAAAAGCAGTTTTATTTTTACTTGGAGTAATAGCCACTTTAGGAATATTAGGAGCCACACTCCAAACAATAGCTTTAATTTCAGTTTTTGCCTTTGGAGGATTTGCCAAAGGAGCAAAAATCGCATCTCTTGCAGTAAAAGGCTTAACAGCCACAGCAGGATTAGCAACAACAGCTATAAAAGGTTTAGCAATTGCATTTAGAATGCTTTCAACTGCATTTTTAACAGCTGGCAGAGGTTTAATAGCCTTTTTTGCTTCACCTATGGGGCTTGTAGTTTTAGCAATTGGAGCTTTAATTGCCACACTATTTGTTTTATACAAAAACTGGAATTCTATCTGGAACTGGATAAAAGAAAAATTCCAATCAGCTAAAGATTTTCTATTATCAGGCTTGCAAACCCTAAAAAACATATTTACCAAAGGCTTAAAGCTTGTAATAGATTTTTCACCAATTGGACTATTTTTAAAGCTAATAAATATAATCGTTCAAAAACTATTT
>JALVEZ010000219.1 GCA_027030405.1 Hydrogenothermaceae bacterium
TCATAAACTTAAAAATATTGATATTCCTATCGAAATATATTTACCTGAAGAAAAAATTATCAAGGATATTTACTTTACTCCAGAATTTTATAGGGTTTAGATAATTTTAACCCGAACTTTGCCTGTTAAAAGGTCTTCCATTAAGCCTTTTTTTATGTGCTGGAGTTTTTCTTTGTAGGCTGTTTCTTTTTCTATAGTATGATCAATCTGGGATAAAATCTGTGCTATGCGTTTTTGTTCGGGGAGAGGTGGAAGGGGGATTTTGATATCTTTGAATGTATTTCTGGTGATAGTATCAAAAACATTGCCATAAGCTAAATTTAGAAAATTCTTCATATAAAAAGATAAAGAATAATAAAGGAAATCATTAGTTAACACGTTCTTATTTTTAGAATCTAAACCATAACAGGATTGATTAAATGCCATATCTTTTCCTAATTGGGCTAATATCCCTACAGTTCCACGGGCTGATATAATTAACATTCCCTTTTTTAAAATATTCGTTGAACTGTGTCTTAACCCTTCTTCAGTAATATACTTAACACTATTAAAAACCCATCTTTTTCCTGTATTGAAGTCTTCAATAGATAACCAAGGTATTCTACCGTTCCAATATTTAGGATTAGAAGTGTCAGGGGTTCCTCCACTAATAATATTTATTAATTCATAAACTTGCTTCACTTCCCATTCTTCTGGGATTTTGCCGAGTGGGGAGTTTTTGAATTTGTGAGTTTTTGGGTTTCGGATCTTGCTGTTTTCATCAATGCCTTTTGTGAGTAAATCCTGCATTAAACCCTGTTTTATTCTTTTGTATTTTTCAATTATTCTGTTTGTTTTCTCAATAGCATTATCCACAGTCTCCAAAATCTCAGCAATTTTTCGTTGTTCAGGTAGGGGTGGGAGAGGGATTTCTATTTTAGAAAATTCAGAAATCCAATATCTTTTGTGTTCGCTACTGGGTTGGAATTTTAGTTTCTGCAATAAATTAAATAAAAAAAATAAATTATATTCATCTGTGCTTGTTTTTAAAATTTTTATCGCTGAAGACTTTATTTTAAAAGGAAAACTAATATATTTACTATCAGTTGTAAAGTCATCAAAAATTATAACTGGAACATTTCTATAAACACCATCTTTTTCATCTGTAAAACCTAATAAAAAAGATTTTCCTGCTGTTAAAACAGGAACACCGGATTTTTTATCAAAATTTTCACCTTTCACCAGATACTTTTGAGGTTGTTCATATTTCAAAACCTCTCCCAGCCTTACTCTTTTCCACCCTTCAGGCAAGTTTTGAGGCTGATTGTTGTTTGGCATTTTGGATTTTTCTTCTTTTAATTTCAATATGGTTAAAACTCCTAAAGAATATATAATTTAGTAGTATAATATCAGATTTGTAAGGCATATTGTTAAAATAAATATAGGAAATTTATAGCAAAGTCATGCAAAAAGTAAAATTTTCAGTAGATGCAAGCTTAATAGAAAGATTAGGAAATGAGTTAGTTTCTAAAAAAGAAACAGCTTTATCTGAATTAGTAAAAAACTCCTATGACGCAGACGCTACAGAAGTCAATTTAATTTTCAAAAATACAGATAAAGAAGATGGAACTCTCATTATAGAAGATAACGGAACTGGAATGACAGAAGAAGAACTAATTAATGGTTTCCTACGTATAGCTTCGGCACAAAAAGTAAGAGAGCCTTATTCTCAACGATACAAAAGAAAAAGGGCTGGTAAAAAGGGTATCGGAAGATTTGCAGTTCATAGATTAG
>JALVEZ010000220.1 GCA_027030405.1 Hydrogenothermaceae bacterium
ACCTATCTACATTTAATATATTAAAAGCGTAATCTATAGAAACGGATTCGAGGATTCTTCCAATTCCTGGAATTTTAGACTCTGGGTTTGCATATAAACCAAAGTATGCTACATCTTTTTGTATATTGGTGAAATAAACAACCCCAATATCTTCAAGATTTTTTGAAACTAAAAAATATTTATTATCTTTATTTCTTTTTAAATGATTTATAAAATTCAAGTGTTCATTTAGTGAAATAATGTCTGAACCATACATCCACTTTCTTATATTTCCATCGTTCCTCCACCTTAAGATCATCTTTTTTTGACCTTCTGTCAAATTTGTGAAATCGGTCAATTTGATATCGTGTAGTGTCATCGTACTCTCCTTATGCATTTGAAAGCTTCTATTGCTTTTTTCCCAACTCTCATACCATGATATTTTGCACTAAGTTCGATTCCTTTCAGACTTCTTGGATGTGGGAATTTGCAGAGTTCAGAAGCATATTCTTTCATGGCCGCTATTTTTAAGGACAAAGTTTCTGATATATCGAAATATGTATCAGGAGAAAAGGAAATAGGATAATTCCATTCTGTAGAAGAAAGTATTTCAAAGCTATAAATCTCTTTGACACATTCATCCTGCATGGGCCTTGTGGCGGTAATCACTGCCTGGTAGGTGATTTGATGATCTATATTTAAATCTTTTTCATAATGAGTGAATATAATGTCTGGCTGTACCTCTTCTTTTACTTTGGAAATAACCTTGATTATATCAAGCAAATTTACACTATCGAACCTGTTGTCAGGATAGCTTTCGATAAACACTTTTTTTATTCCAATGACACCATTGGCTTTTTTGATCTCATTGCCAAGCATGGCGATATCGTTTTTTTTATTTTCTATTTGTCGTTTTTCGTCTCTGCTTGTTTTCCCCTCTCCGAGTATAAGTGTATAAGCTTCATGCCCTTCTCTAATTAATCGAGCCACTGTTCCAAAGCAGCCAAGTACTTCATCATCAGGGTGTGCAGCAACTATCAATATCTTTTTTTTCATTTTTCAGTTACCTCAAATTTTCCCACAAGCTTGTTATTTTTCAAATGTGCCTCGCTAAACTCTATTTTTAATCCGTCAAGTTCCAGAAATGCCTTGGGATATCCTTCACCATCAAGCATCCTAATAAAATCGTAAAGCTTGACAAGAGAAACTTCATTAAGTTGCTTTAAATGACTTTGAGACGGTGTTCTTCTTTTAAAAATTGTTTCTTGTCCTTCCTGCTTTATGGGTACCATTTTATTTTCCAAAAGTTTTGGTATCATTTTTTGAAAGACCAGATCTGAAAGACGTATAAAAATCTCCTCTGCACTTCCCAGCGCAATACTGAAGTCTTCTTTCATATAAATATCTCCGGTATCAAGACCTTCTTGTACTTTTATGGCCGAAACTTTTGTATCGTATATTCCTTCCATGATCAAATTTTGCAAGGGGCTGCCTCCTCTCCCAAATGGCAGATCTGTCATGTGGAATACTATACATTCATAGTTTTTATAGATTTTCTCAGGAATGATCCAAGACCAGTGAGGGAAAAAGATATATTTGGGTGCAATGCTTTTTATTCTTTCAAAAGACAGATCTTCAGAAGAGGTGATTAAATGAAAGTTGAATTGGTTAGAATACTTAGCTATAAGTGAATAATAATTTTTAATATTCCATTCTTTTATTGTTGCAACAATTATATTATCCATTTATTAACTTCCTTTATATTCTGTTTTAAAATTTTATTATTGAAT
>JALVEZ010000221.1 GCA_027030405.1 Hydrogenothermaceae bacterium
TTATCTCTTCAACAGGTGCGTTATAAGGTAAAATCTCACTATAAACGTGTAGTTCCCTGATTCTTCTGGCTATCAGTTGTGTATATTGTGAGCCAAAATCTAAAATAACAATACCTTGATGTTCCAAGTTAATTCTCCTTATCCATTTGATTTTTAAAGTATAAATATTATATAACCTTAGAAAATTAAAAGTTAATTCAAACGGGAAATTTGACAATGATAGAACAGCTTATAGCCATTTCAATTTATTTTTTACAGGATAAAGAAATAATAAAAGAGATTCTTGATTTTCAAAAAAATGAAAATGAGAACATCGACAGTATAATGCGATCAGAAAAATTTGCCTGTAAAGAAGGTTGTTATTACTGCTGTATCGGTTGGGATGTTAAAGGAACTATTCCTGAGATGATGTTGGTTGTAAACTCGTTAAATAGGCTGAATGATGATGAAAAGTTTGAAATTGCGAAACGTTTGGAGAAATTTAAGCAGATAAAAAATTTTGATGATGTTCCATGTCCGTTACTTGACAATGGAAACTGCATTGTTTATGAATCCAGACCTTTTATATGTAGAACGTTTTCATCATACGATGAAAATCTATGTAAGAACAAAATCTCCTTCGAATTTCCTGAAGTTGTTCAAAAAGCAGTTGAGTATTCAAAAGAAAGTATAGATAAACTTGATGACTTCTTTAAACCTTTATTTAATACAAAAATTAGACTATCAGATATTTTGTTTAATAAGGAGAAAAGATTGTTTTATATAAATATTGCAGATACGGCTTTGATTTATTTAAATGATGGAAATGTTGAAGTTTTAAAAGGAGAATATGCAAAAAAATATTTAAAATAAAAGGGCAGGAAATCCTGCCCTTGATTTTATTACTGAACTTCTGGATCTATAACGTCATCTTCGCCAGGTTTTTTATCTGAACCTGCTGCTCCAGCTCCAGCACCTGCTCCAGCTTCACCGCCTTGAGCATAAAGTTTTTCTGCTATTTTGTTTGCAACTGATGTAACTTTTTCAATTGCTGCTTGAATTTTCTCTCTTTCATTTGAAGATAATGCAGCTTTTGCTTCTGCAATTGCATCTTCTGCTTCTTTTAGTTCTTCTTCAGAAAGTTTTGCTTTATTTTCATTTATTGTTTTTTCTAAGCTGTATACGAGTGCATCAAGCTGATTTCTAAGTTCCACTGTTTCCTGGAACTTGAGGTCTTCTTCTTCATGCTTCTTAGCTTCTTCAATAATTTTGTTAATTTCTTCTTCTGTTAATCCACTTGTAGCCTGAACAGTTATAGATTGAGCTTTTCCTGTGGCTTTATCAGTAGCTGTTACGTGTAAGATACCATCGGCGTCTATATCAAAGCAAACTTCAATTTGTGGAACTCCTCTTGGTGCAGGAGGAATATCTGTTAATGCAAATTTACCGATAACTTTATTTTCTGCAGCCATTTTTCTTTCACCTTGAAGAACAACTATTTCAACCTGTGTCTGGTTATCTGTTGCAGTTGTGAAAATTTCACATTTCTTAGTTGGGATTGGTGTATTTCTTGGTATTAATACAGTCATAACTCCACCGAGAGTTTCAATACCTAAAGACAATGGAGTTACGTCAATTAAGAGAACATCTTTAACTTCTCCAGCCAATACACCACCCTGAATTGCTGCACCTACTGCAACAACTTCATCAGGGTTAACACCTTTGTGTGGCTCTTTTCCGAAAAATTCCTGGATTCTTTTTTGAACTAATGGAATCCTTG
>JALVEZ010000222.1 GCA_027030405.1 Hydrogenothermaceae bacterium
ATAATACCTGTAAGTATAAGTAAGATAGAGAATAAAAGAAGTGGTCTTTGACCTATATCGTGACCTGTAAGTTTTAACCCGATAAGATAAAGAAGAAGTAAAATTCCAATACTCATAAGGATAAGACCGAATCCACCAAAAACCCTTAAAGGTTTTGTTCTGTAATCTAGTAAGAATTTAACAAGGAAAAGATCTAATATAACTTTAAATGTTCTTGAAATTCCGTATTTTGATTTTCCATACATCCTCGGATGATGCTTAACAGGAATTTCTGTAACCTTAGCACCTAAAGGTTTTGCAAGTGCAGGTAGGAATCTGTGCATCTCTCCGTAAAAGTCTAGTTCTTTTGCCACTTCTGATCTATATGCTTTTAAAGAACATCCATAATCGTGAAGATGAACACCTGTAACTTTAGATATAAGCCAGTTTGCTATTCTTGAAGGTAATGTTCTGCTAATAAATGCATCTTTTCTGTTTTTTCTCCATCCACTTACAATATCGTATCCTTCTTCTATTTTTTCTAAAAGTCTAGGTATATCCTCAGGATCATTTTGAAGATCACCATCCATTGTTACGATGATATCACCTCTTGCCACTTCAAAACCTGCAGACATTGCCGCTGTCTGACCATAATTTCTTCTGAAGTTAACACCTACCACATGTGGATCTTTTTCAGCCAATTCTTTTATTATTTCCCATGATCTGTCGGTACTACCATCATTCACAAAAATTATTTCATAACTTCTTGTGCATTTTGTATCAAGAACATCTTTCAATTTTTGATACAGAATAGGAAGGTTTTCTTCCTCGTTATATATTGGAATTACGACTGATAATTCCACTTTCTCATCAGGATTCTGATTTGTGATCATCTCTCTTATTTTTTTCATCTTATTTATAACCTCGTAATTTTTATTATTCCATTTAATCCATTTGGTTTAAGTTTCTGGTTAAGATACGTTGAAGCTTCCAAATAGTTTTTAAAATAGCCAACTATGACTAAATAGTATTTCTTTTTTCCTACATTTTTAACCACGATTTCGGAATGTATATCTTTTTGCTTTAGCTGATCCATATATGCTTTGGCATTTTCCATATTAGAAAAAATTCCAACCTGGATATAAAATCTTATTTTTTTCTGTTTTTGTTCTGGTTCTTTTTGAACTGTTTCTATTTTTTCAATAACAGTTTCTTTTTTTGGTACAGGTTTTTCAATTTTTTCTTCTTTAACAGGTTCTTTGAATGTTAATTCAGAAGATTTTTTAAATGAAGGTCTAACTTTATAAGGAAATTCTTTTCCAATTGCTAGATATTGAAGAAGTTTTTTAGATTCATTTTTTACAAAAAGGTTGTTACCTGCCATTTTATACGCTTTTTGTATGTAATATTTGGCCCTTTCTTTATTCCCAAGGGCATAGTATGTTTTCCCGAGACCTAAATAAATCTCTGGAGTAGTTAATCCATCGTTAATAGCCTTTAAGAATACATTTTTAGCTTCTTCATATCTACCTTTTGTAAGATAATAATTTCCTAAAGATACATATCCAGGAAGAAATGTTGAATTGTATGAGATAGATTTTACTAAAAATTTCTCAAAATTCTTTTCATCTCCTAATCGCTTATAGACAAGGGCAAGATTGTAGAATGCTTTTTCTTTTGCAAGGTAGTTTGGATTTGTTATGGCTTTTTCAAAATATTTGATAGCCTCACCATAATTTTTTTCCTGTGCATAGATAACACCTAAATTTGTGTAGATCTCTGCTTTATCTGGATTTATCTCAATCGCTCTTTTAAAGTATTGCTTTGCTTTTTCATATTCATGGACTGAACTGTAGGCAATTCCTAAAGCATTTAAAATATCTGGGTTATTTGGATCAAGTTCTAAAGCTTTGTTAAGGTTGTAAATTGCTTTTGAGTTTTCTCCAACATTTAGGTAAGAAATACCTACATTGTAGTAATACTCTGCGGATTTGGTTTCAGCTTTATATTTTTTAGAAGCACAACCAGTAGTATTTAAAATAGAAAAGAGTAATAAAAAGACAAACGAAAGTCCTGCTAATTTTTTAATTTTCTTTGACAATTATATTTAACTCCTCTATTTTTCTATGAATTGTGTTTCTATGGATTCCCAAATACTTGGCTGCTTCTGAAATATTCCCATTTGTATGGCTTAAAGCCTCTTTTATAAGCATATTCTCAACTTTTTCAATAGTTTTTATATAAATGTTCTTTTTATTATTTTTTAACATATTTTGTATTTCGGCTTTTAATCCTTCTTCCCAACTACTTGGAACATAAATGTTGTCTTTAATAATATTTTCCGGAAGCATTTCAGGTGAAATAGGTCTTTCTCTGTAAAGTGAAATCATTTTGAATACAATGTTCTTCAATTCACGAATATTTCCTGAAAATTCATATTCAGTTAAAACATCAACTGCTTCAGGTGTAAATCCACCTTTCTTTAAATTATACTCTGATAATGCCTGTTTGGTAAAGAATTTTATTAGATCTGGTATATCTTCTTTTCTTTCCCTTAATGGCGGGATATAAATTTCAAAAACTGACAATCTATAAAATAGGTCTTCTCTAAATTTCCCTTCTTCAACAAGTTTAAGAAGATCCTTATTTGTTGCAGATATTACTCTAACATTTATTTTTTTTGGAGATGATGCCCCAATAGGTAAAACTTCATTTTCCTGTAAAATTCTGAGAAGTTTCCCCTGAGCTTCAAAAGACATTTCACTTATTTCATCTAAAAAAATTGTTCCGCCATCGGCTTCTAAAAATTTACCTTTTTTTGATCTATCTGCTCCTGTAAAAGAGCCTTTTTCATATCCAAACAGTTCACTTTCAATAAGAGTATCAGGAATAGCCGCACAATTTATAGCAATAAATGGTTTATTTGCCCTGTTACTGTATCTATGGATAAGCTTAGCTATAACCTCTTTACCTACGCCACTTTCTCCTTGAAGTAGAACAGGTTCTTTAGCGTCTGCCACACGTCCTACAAGTTTAAAAACTTCTTTCATTGCAGGACTTTTTCCTACTATATCGAGATTGAAGTCGATAGGGTTAAGCTGTGTATCCAGGCTTTTTTTGATTTCATCTACAACTGCTCGAATTCGGTTGATATCAAAAGGTTTAGGAATATAGTCATAAGCACCTAACTTCATCGCTTCAATCAGATAGTTGTACTCATTATGTCCTGAAATCATTACTATATAAGGTGATTCTTCTAGCTTAACTATTTCTTTTAAAATATCTAATCCGTTTGAATCTTTTAAAGATATATCTAAAAAAACGATATCAGGCTTTTCTTTCTGTATAACTTTCAGTGCATTTGTTCCAGAATCCAGGGTAATTGTGTCTATTTTTTCTTTTGTTAAAACTTTTTTAAGAACATTCCGTATAGTTCTTTCATCATCAATAACAACTGCTTTCATAGAGTTTAAACTGCCTCCGATCTATTTTATAGGTAAAATTATCTCAAATGTAGAATTACCAATGTATCTTAATATTCCATTATGTTCTTTAACAATTTTAAAAGAAGAGGATAACCCAACTCCCATTCCATTTTTCTTAGTTGTAACAAATGGTATAAAAAGTTTATCTATCATATCTTCAGGAACACCCTTTCCACTGTCTTTTATTCTGATAAAAACCTTATTTCCTCTTGGTGAATAAACTTTATCCCATGAAATTCCTGTTTCAATAGTTATATTACCTTTTCCTTCAATAGCTTCAAATGCATTTCTTATAAGATTAATAAAAACTTTTAAAATCTGCTCTTTATCTATTTTAATCTCTGGTAAAGAAGGATCATATCTTCTTTTTATTTCAACATCAGGATATTGTTTTTTATATATATTAAGGGCTTCATCTAAAAGTGTATGGATATTTTCATATCTTTTATTGAGTTGCAAAGGTTTTGTGATTGTTGTTATTTCTGTAATTAAATTTTCAAGGCGTTTTGTTTCATAAAGGATATCATCAATTAGCTCTGTATCTTCAGGATCTTCTTTTAACAGTTGTGCTGAACCTTTTATGCCACCGATGGGGCCTTTCATATCATGGAATATTTGAGACAAATATTTAAAAACTGCAACAAGGATACCTTCTTTCTTTGCTTGATTTTCAAGTTCAGAAAATCTCGTTATGTCCTTTATCAGAAGGATTACACCTTCATCTTGAAATAATGAAACATCTATTAAAAACTGATTTTTACCTATCTTCCTGAATAACCCTTTAACAGAACTGTTTTTCTTGATTTTATCTAGTTCAACAGGAAATAAAACAAGGTCTATAAAATTCTTTTTTCCAATTAATATTTCTAATTCTTTTGCTGCATTATTTTTATATAAGATTTTTTTATCAAACGATACGGCGACAATAGGTTCATCTATATCTTCAAGAATAGATTTTTCTATATCTTTTTTACTTTGGGACTTAAATTTGAGCAACTTACACCTCTAAGAACAAAAATAAAGGGGCTTAATGCCCCTTTATATAAATATAGGATTATTGATTTTCGTTTCCAGATGGATTTATAAAATCAACTGAAATAGTTTCCTGGCTGAAAAGTTCTGGGTTTTCTTCTGTTGCTTCCTGAACTTTTTGGGAAATTTTGTAAGCACAGAAAGAAGGTCCACACATTGAGCAGAATTTAGCTGATTTATATCCTTCTTGAGGAAGTGTTTCATCATGATATTTTCTTGCCGTTTCTGGATCTATCGCAAGCTCAAACTGTTTTTCCCAATCAAATTCGTATCTTGCTTTAGACATTGCGTCATCCCATTCTTTCGCACCTGGTCTGTGTCTTGCCAGATCTGCTGCATGGGCTGCTATTTTATATGCAATCAATCCCTGTTTAACATCTTCAACATTTGGAAGACCTAAATGTTCTTTTGGTGTTACATAACAAAGCATTGAAGCTCCATACCATCCTGCCATTGCAGCGCCAATTGCAGAAGCTATATGATCATATCCAGGAGCAATATCTGTTACCAATGGCCCTAAAACATAGAAAGGTGCTTCGTGACAAAGTTCCATCTCTTTTTTAATATTCATCTCAATCTGATCCATTGGAACGTGTCCTGGGCCTTCTATCATCACCTGAACATCATGTTCCCATGCTTTTTTAGTTAATTCACCTAAAACCTTTAGCTCTGCAAATTGAGCTTCGTCAGAAGCATCATTAATACAGCCTGGTCTGAGACCATCACCTAATGAGAATGTAACATCATATTTTTTGAAAATTTCGCAAATTTTATCAAAATGAGTATAAAGTGGATTTTGTTTACCGTGAACTGTCATCCATTCTGCCATGATAGAACCACCACGGGAAACGATACCCATTAATCTGTGGTTAACCATAGGTAAAAACTCTTTTAAGACCCCTGCATGGATAGTCATATAATCAACACCCTGCTGAGCTTGAAGCTCGATGATATCCAAAATATCCTGTTCTGTTAATTTTTCGATTGAACGAACTTCTTTTAATGCCTGGTAAATAGGAACAGTTCCTATAGGAACTGGTGAAGCCTCAATAATAGCCGTTCTTATCTCATTAAGATTTCCACCTGTAGAAAGATCCATAACTGTATCTGCACCGTATTTTACAGCAACTCTTAATTTTTCAAGTTCAGTGTCGATGTCAGATGTTACAGCAGAATTGCCGATATTGGCATTTACTTTACATTTAGCAGCAATTCCGATGGCCATAGGTTCTAAAGATGTATGATTGATATTTGCAGGTATTACCATTCTACCTCTTGCTACTTCATCTCTTACAACCTCAACTGGAATCTGTTCTCTTTTTGCCACATATTCCATTTCTTCTGTTATGATTCCTTGACGGGCATAATGCATTTGCGTCACATTATCCTGTCCTTTTCTTGACAGAGCATATTCTCTCATCTATGCTACCTCCTTTAAATTTTCTTAAAATAAAAATTTTTATTTTTAAACTAAAAAAGCCACCTTCCAGTTAGAGTTTAACGTTTATGGAAGATGGCTTTGGTTTATCAGATTTAGTGCTTCCCTACGTCAGTACTAACTGAATCAGGTTCAAAGGGTATTTCTCAGGCTATAAAATAGCCACCCCCGCAAACAGTTAACTTATTCTTTTCCAAAATATATACCTTAAATTTTTAAAAAGCAATAGAATTTTTATCATAAATATGATTTCAACCATTTTTCTTACAAAATGAATGACTTATTATTACTTAAACTTGAAAAAAAAGCCACATTTTAGTATTTTGTATTAGATAATAAAAGAGGAGTAACGTAATGCAAAGAAGGAATACCTATCAAAGAACTGTTATATATGAAATATTAAGAGGAACAGACTCGCATCCAACGGCAGATTGGATATATGAAAAAGTTAAACAGGTTATACCAAATATAAGTCTCGGTACCGTTTATAGAAACCTTCGTGTTTTAAAAGAAGAAGGATTGATAATAGAACTCAATGATGGAAAACAGAGCAGGTTTGATGCAAGAACGGATAATCATTACCATTTTAAATGCACAAACTGTGAAAGAATTTACGATATAGACAAAGAAAATGTTGTGGATGTGGATGTATCAGCTTTAAAACAGTCAGGATTTAGTGTTGAAAAAATAGATATTACATTCAGTGGAATCTGTAATATCTGTAATGTAGGCGAAAATTAATGAAAAAAATAATAAGTCCCATAAACCTTAGACCAGATAGACTTCCACCAGGGCAACACTGGACAGATAAACTTCATGTTCTTGATATAGCAGGGCCTCCAGATGATGTGGATCTGGACAATTACCGTTTAAGAATTTTCGGTGAAGTTGAAGAAAAAGTCGTTCTAACATGGGATGACATTCTTGATCTTGAAAAGGTTGAACTTATAGCAGATTTCCATTGTGTTACCAGATGGAGTTACCCTGATGTTCACTGGATGGGATTTCACGTAAATGAAATAAAAAATTTAACTAAAATCAAAGAGACTGCAAAAGCAGTAATGCTTCATTCTCTTGATGGATATACAACAAATGTTCCTATTGAGTATTTCTTTGATGAAGATGTTATCTTCGCATACAAACTTAATGGGAATCCTCTACCTGCAGACCACGGATACCCTTTAAGGGTTATAATCCCAAAACTTTATGCCTGGAAAAGTGCCAAATTTGTCTCAGGTGTAGAATTTATGACAGAAAATCGTCCAGGTTTTTGGGAACAGAGGG
>JALVEZ010000223.1 GCA_027030405.1 Hydrogenothermaceae bacterium
TTCCTTTTTTCACAACATTTCCAAAAGGATTTCCTCTTGCAGTTAAAAGGTATCCATCTTCTGCAGGATAAGTTGTTCCCTGTTTCATAAATGAAAGAAGTTTTTTAGTTAAACCTCTCGGTTTTCCTGTTTTCGGTTTTTCTTCATGTTCATCCCCATATCCTAAAGGAAGTTCCCACGGAAATTTATCTGGTGTTCCATGGCAGTCCTGACATTCAACTTCCACAGGTGCAAGTGTTGTTCCTACAAGATTTCCATCGCTATGTATATCTAAAGATGTATGGCAATCTTGACATAGCATTCCTTTCTGCATGTGTATATCTGCTTGAAGATGTAAATAATGTTTTGTATGAAGTTTTGGCTGATCTGAACCATCATCTAAAAACGGAGAACTGTAAGCTGTTTCCATTATTCCCTGAAAAGATGTTCCAATTCTTTTTCCCCTATCGTGGCAGGTTGTGCAGGTCTCAACAGGAACTCCTGAATACTGGATTCCGTGAATTTTAACCTTTGCTTCTCTTGTTCCTTGAATCTGATGAGTTAACAACCAACCTTTTTTGTCTTTTGGAATTGTTGGATCATTTCCTTCATAATATCCTTCATTTGAATATGGTATATGGCAGGCACTACATCCGAGTCCTCGATAGTCTCCTCTTTTTTGCCTTCCTTTATTTCCTGTATGGCATCTTAAACAGTCCTGTCTCAGATACGTGTATGCCGCAAGCTGAGGATTTTTTTCAACCTCTTCGGCAGTTGGTGCTTCTGGAATTTGTTCCATCTTCTTAGGATGAACTTGGGGATTAAGTTTTTTTAACTGCTGAATATATTTTTTATAACTCTTAGTTCCTAATGTCTTGTGAGGATCTAAAGTGTGAACATTATAGTTTCCAACTTTATGTTCATAACCTTCCAATCCACCGAATCCCCACAATGTTCCTTGAATTTTTCCTGCTTCTGTAAACATTAAAGATGTGTATTGGGTTCTTACCTGTGTTTCGTGGCATATTCCACAGGTATATTTGTTTATCCATACACTTCCAGGGTCTGGATAGAAGTTTTGAGGGCCTTTTACAATTTTTTCTTCGAATTGTATTCCTTTTAAGAATGCTTCAATTGTTCCTTTGTGAGCCTCTTCTTTTTTTGTGGCTTCTGGATTTCCACCGTGGCACACAATACAACCGTTTCCTTCATAACCAGCTTTTTCTGCAAGTTCGTATATCTCTTTCATCATTTTAGATTCGGGATCTCTTATATGTTCAATACCCTTATGACATTGAAGACAGTTATTTTTTGCAAATGTTATAGTTGAAAATGACAAAAATATTAAACCGATTAAAATTAATTTATACTTCATAGCTACCCACCTTTTTCTTTTATAACATCTATTTTAAGATATAAAAATCTTTATCTTCTGCCAAAATGATTTTGCCTTTGTAATTTTTTCTAATCTCTTTTAAATTTTCTTCCTCGTGACCTATCGTTCTTTTCATCCTGTGGGAAAGAACAAGCAGCTTTACATTAGCTTTCTTAGCTATCTCTCCGATCCTGTAAGGAGTCATATGAAGTCTTTTTGCATAAATATTGCTATTTTGATTTATAGCCATGTGAGCTACAAAAATATCTGAATTTTTAACAAAATCGATTAGATTATTTGTTCTTGCTGAGGTGTCTCCTGAAAAAGAAATAATTTTGTTTCCGATGACAATTTTATAAGCCAGAGCTGGAACTATTCCGTGGTTTACACCTAAAGAATAAATTTTATAATTTTTAAACTGAAATTCTTTTACTTTTCCTATTTTGGAGCTTGTCTGGATAGGATTTATATTTTGTTTAAAGGTTGAGCTTAGATAACGATAAGCTCCTTCTTCGCCAAAAAGAGCATCTGTAAACTGTTTAAAATCTGGGAAATATTCATTTCCATCAGGGGCAATAACCGTTATTTTTTTCTTTGCATCATAAAAATAAAGAGATTTTACAAATTCTGAAAAATCAACCGTGTGATCTGTGTGAAAATGTGTCAAGAGAACGATTTCAATATCTTCGATATTTCTATTTACTTCATTAAATCGAAGAAGTGAACCACTTCCTAAATCTACTAAAATTTTAGATTTGCCATCTATCCAGATAAGGTAAGATGTTGAAGCCCTTTTATAGGTGAGAGGCCCTCCTGAGCCTAAAACCTGCACTTTTATCTCTACCGCATTTGAAAACGAAAATAGCAGTAAAACAAATAAAATCAGTTTTTTAGTCATAATATTATTCAGTTCCACCGATGGTCATCTCTTTTATACGAACTGTCGGCTGAGCATCGCTGACTGGAGCCCTCTGTCCACTTTTTCCACATGTGCCTATAGCCCATCCTAAATCATAACCAACTGCATCTATATCTTGAAGTGCTTTCGGCCCATTTCCAATGAGAGATGCCCCTCTTATTGGATAAGTTATTTCTCCATTTTCTATTTTATAACCTTCCATTATTTCAAAAACAAAATCTCCATTGACTGTATTAACCTGTCCTCCACCCATTTTTACAACGTAAATACCTTCTTTTGTATCTGCTAAAATATCGTGAGGATTATCTTTTCCTGCTGCTATAAATGTATTTGTCATCCTAACTATTGGAACGTGTTGATAACCATCTCTTCTTCCATTGCCTGTTGATTTCTTACCTTCTATCATTGCTCTCAATCTATCGTACATATAACCTTTCAAATAACCATTCTCTATCAACACTTTTTTCTGGGCAGGAACACCCTCATCATCAAAATTAAATGTTCCGTTTTTACCATATATTGTTCCGTCATCTATAACAGTTACGAGCTCAGAAGCCACCTTCTCTCCAACTCTTCCTGCATATACGGACAGTCCTTGCTGAACAAGGTCTGCTTCAAGTCCGTGTCCCACTGCTTCATGAACCATTGTACCTCCTGCTTCAGAAGATATAACAATAGGAAATTTCCCAGCAGGAGCAGGTTTCGCTTTTAATCCTAACACAGCCCTTTCTGCTGCTTTTGTGGCTACATAATCTATAACATTTACATAGTCTTCATTAAAAAGTTCATAACCTATAGCACCACCTGTTGACTCATAACCACGATACAGTATCTCGCCGTTTGTTGCCACAGCTTCAACAAAAAATACAACTCTAACCTGCTCATCTTCCACTGTTTCACCTAAAGAATTAATAATCATTACATCTCTTTTTGTGTCCCTTAATGTTACAGAAACTTGCATGATCTGCGGATCATAAGCTCTTGCTATATCATTTGCCCTTAAGAGAATATCTTTTTTCCTCTGAAGTCCAAACTGGTCAGGGTCTATTAACACATCAATTTTTGTATGTGCAAATTTTTGACCAACCTGAATTTTACCTTCACCTTCGCCTTTTGCAAGAATTTTTGCAAGGTTCATAAGGTTATCAAATGAAAAATCTGAGGTGTATCCATAAGCCGTTTTACCATTTTTTATAAGCCTTAAACCGATTCCCGTATCAATTCCGTTTGAAATTTTTTCTATCTTGTTGTTTTCAAGGTTTAACATCAGCGATTTTGTATCTTCAAAAAATATTTCTGCAAATTCTCCGCCATTTCCTAACAATGCAGATAAAATGTATGGAGCTTTCTCTCTTATATATTCTTTCATTGCATTTACCTCTATTTTGTTTTAATTATTAAATTATGAGAAATTCTACAAAATACACACTGATTTCTTTAATACTGATCATACTGGTGTTCATCTTTATATTTTTGTTTGGAAAATAAATCATGCTTCTTCTGCTATTTCTACTGCTTTTATCATAGCCTTTGCTTTGTTGATTGTTTCTTCGTACTCTTTCTCTGGGATAGAATCAGCAACAATTCCTGCACCTGCCTGTATAAATATTTTATCTCCTCTAATAACTGCTGTTCTTATGGCTATGGCCGTATCAAGATTGCCATCAAAAGAGATATATCCAACTGCACCTGCATATGCACCTCTTTTATCAGGTTCTAACTCTTCTATTATCTGCATTGCCCTAACTTTTGGTGCACCACTTACCGTTCCAACAGGAAAAACTGATTTTAAAACATCCAGAGGATGTAAACCTTCTTTCAGCTTTCCTGAAACATCTGAGACTATATGCATAACATGGGAATATCTTTCCACATACATAAAATTATCAACTTTAACGCTCCCTGTTTCTGCGACTTTACCGACATCATTTCTTGCAAGATCAACCAGCATCAGATGTTCTGCTTTCTCTTTTTCATCTGATAAAAGGTCTTCTTGAAGAGCCTTATCTTCTATCTCGTCTTTACCTCTTGGACGTGTTCCTGCTATAGGCTTAGTAAGTATTTTTTCATCAAATACAGATACAAGAATTTCAGGCGAAGAGCCTATCAGCTTAATATCCCTAAAGTCCAGATAAAACAGATAAGGTGAAGGGTTTATAGCCCTTACAGAACGATAAATATTTATAGGTTCTGTTTTTAATTTTTTTGAAAATCTTTGGGAAATAACAACCTGTATAATATCCCCTTCTTTGATATAAAATTTACATTTCTCAACGGCTTTTAAAAAATCTTCCTTTTTAAAGTTAGATTTCCAGTTTTGAATCGATACATTTGATACTTTTGAGAGAGAGATACGTTTCAAAGAAACAGGTCTATTCAGTTTTTCTTCTATAGTGTTAATCCTTTCGATTGTCTTATTATAAATTTCTTCAATATCATCATCTTCTATAACAGCAGAAACGATTATTTTTATAATATTGTTGACATTGTCAAAGGCAATAACTTCATCACTTAAAAAGAAAAATAGATCAGGTATCTGTAGAATATCAGACTTGAGATCGGGAACAGGCTCATAATAATGGATAACGTCATATCCAACGTAACCTACCAGTCCACCCCAGAAAGTAGGTAACCCTTCAACTTTAGCAGGCTTGTATCCTTTTAAAATTTCTTTCAACTCTCCGATAGGGTCTTTGGTGTTTTTATAACTGATTTTTCCTTTGTCATAAATCTCAACACACTCTTTTTTAGTTCTTATATATACAGGTTGTGAAGAACCTAAAAAAGAATATCTTCCTACATTTTCTCCTTTTTCAACACTTTCGAATAAAAAGTTGAATCGTTCTGGAGAATAGATTTTTGAGAACACTGCAAGAGGCGTATCCACATCTAACAGAATTTCTTTATATAAAGGAATTACATTATAATTTTTTGCAAGTTCTTTAAATTTTTCTAAAGATATATTTACACTCATTCAAACTGCCTCTAAATTTTTAACTATATTTTACAATAAACAAATGCTTTTCCTAAATTTGTTGTTTTTATGGAGGTTTATTTTTATAGTGCAAACTGTTTCATTCAACATTTTTAAAACATTGAATATTTGGACAGAAGGAAAACAAAAGATTTGTGAACTTAACTAAATAGTTTTCTTATTTTTTTATAAACTCTTTCGTATTTATCACTTTTATATTTGGTGAGTAAAAATCCTCATCGTTAGATAAGATTAAATCGCACTCATTTTCTTTTGCTAAAACGTATTGTAGGGTATCCTCTAAATCTTTAAAGTTTTTATCCTTTAGCATCAGCTCTATGGCTTTTTCAGTTTCGTAGTTTGAGAAGGGTATAATATAAAAGAAGTTTGTTGCGTCTTGTATGTTATAAAGAGCTTGAGTTTTATCATCCTTGCTTAAAACATAGTAAACAATGGTTATTAAATCGCAACTTGTTAAAAGGTTTGTGTTATTTTCCACTAAATAATCAATAGCCTTTTCTGAATATTTACTAAACGGTCTATTTTTTAGAAAATAATCTAATATCACATTGCCATCTACAAATACTCTTTTATAATTCACTTCCCATCTGCTCCTTTATCTTTTGAATAGTAAGATTAGGGTCTATTCCTTTAAAGTATTTCCTTCTTTCTTTTATCCTGTTTAAAGCCTCTAACTTTTTTTTCTTTTCTACTTCTTTATACACCTCATTTATCAGTTCCTCAATCAGCTCACTCTGGGATTTGTTTTCTCTTTTTGCAAGCTCTTTAAGTTTTTCTTCTGTTTCTTTTGAAAGGGTTATGTTTTTTCTAACTTTTCTACTTTTTACCTTCATTTTTCTCACCTTCTGTTTTTATATTTATACATGCAAATTTATGTGTATAAAGTTATACGTCAAATTTAAGATGTTTTGCAATAAAGTGGTTTAACAATTCTTTGTTCTTTGCTAAAATTTAAATTCAAATTAACCAAGAGGAAAGAAATGGAAAGAGAAGATTATAAAAAAGAACTTCAAAAATTAAGAGAAAAAATAGATGAAATTGATGAAAAAATATTAGAACTGTTAAATGAAAGAGCAAGGCTGGCAAAAGAAGTAGGAAAAATAAAGAAAAGACACGGTTTAGAAATATACGTTCCAAGTAGAGAGCTTTCCATATTTGAAAGATTAGAGAAATTAAACAAAGGGGATTTCCCTACAGAAGCAATAAGACCAGTATTTAGAGAAATAATAGCGGCCTGCCGTTCAACAGAAGAAAATCTTAAAGTTGCTTACTTAGGGCCAAAAGCAACTTTTACACATCAAGCAAGTATAGAGCATTTCGGTCAAAGCGTTGAGCATATACCTGTTCAAACAACAGAAGAGGTTTTTAACGAAATATTGAAAGGAAAAGCTGATTTTGGTGTTGTTCCTGTGGAAAACACACTTGAAGGTGCAGTGAACCATACCCTTGATCTTCTTATGGATTATGATTTAAAAATAACAGGGGAAGTTATTGTAGAAGTATCTTTACATCTGCTTAGTCTATCAACAAAAATATCAGATATAGAAAGAGTGTATTCCCACAGTCATGCATTGGCCGAATGTAGAGACTGGATTACTAAGAATTTACCTAATGTTCAAACAATTGCAGTTGATTCCACTGCAAAAGCAGCAGAGATTGCAAAAGACGATATAGAATCTGCAGCGATTGCAAGCGAAGCTGCAGCAGATGTATATGGACTTCATATACTCGAAAGAAAAATAGACCAATCAATAAACAATTTCACAAGATTTTTAATAATTGGAAAATCAATACCAGAACCGACAGGCAACGATAAAACAACAATTCTTTTTTCAGTAAGAAACAAAGTAGGAGCTTTATACGAAACACTTGAACCTCTATATAAAAATGACATTAATATGACAAAAATAGAATCAAGACCTTCTAAAAAAGGAGCGTGGGAATATATGTTTTTCACAGATATAGAAGGGCATATAAAAGACGAAAAAATAAAAAATGCTCTTGAAGAACTTAAGAAAAAAACTCCATTTTTTAAGGTATTAGGATCATATCCAAAAGCTAAAGTTCAATAAATTTAAGTTTAGACAGACCTATTAAACCTAAAACTAAATAAAGAATATCAATTATAAAGACAGAATAATAAGGAATTATACCTGTCTCTGTAATTGAAGCAATAAATGCAGTTCCATACCAGTACCCTAAAATAGCAATAAACACAATAAACAACCTGTTTGTATTTTTTGTCCAGAGTAATGGTAATGCGAAAAATGCAAGAATAAAAGGTGAAAATACCGTAGCAAGTTTTGAATAAAATTTACTCCACAATTTAGCATATGAATGACCAAATTTTTCTGCTGCTTTTGCAGTTTCATATAACTGGGTTAAAGAAATAGGTTTTTTTACTTTTATCAGTTGTTTTAATTTATGAAGATCAAGGTTTATATTCCATTGTTCCTCGTTAAAATCAAGGATATATATGTCATATATATTTGAAACATCAATAATCTTACCTTTTTCAAGATAAAATTTGTTTTTATCTATTTTAAAAGATTCTGCTTCCACCGTATAAACAGGATTAAAATCATTATCAAATTTAATAAGAATAAGATTTTTCCCTTCTCTCCTGCTAAAATCTAAAAATGCAAAATACATAAAAAACTTCTCTTCAACAGAAATCCACGTATTATAAACAATGTCTATTTCTTCTTTTTTCTTCTTTTCCTTTTCCTTACTCTTAAGTTCTAAATAGATTAAACCTGCCTTTGTTTTTGCCTTTGGCATTATAAGTTCAAGGTTTGCTATCTGAAGAATAGTTAAAAACATAGTTAAAATAAGCAATGAAATAGAAATCCTTTTTAACGAGATTCCATTAATAAGAATCGCATAGATCTCCCGTGAATTTATAAGCTCCCTTGCAACAAGAACAAGAACAATAACAACAGCAATTGGTAACATATAATAGGCTTTTTCAGGAAGTTGTAATCCTATATACATAAGGATCTTTAATACATCCATATGCTTTATTTTTCTTAAAAGTTCAATAAGTTCAACTAAAACAGAAATTGTGGCAAAAGCTGGAAAAATTATTAAGAAGTAAAAAAGAAACCTTTTATAAAGGTATATATAAAGCTTTTTCATATTACCCCTGATTTAATTTTTATGAGGATATATTATATGTCAATTTTTATTTCGAGATTTTACAAAAAAACACAAATTTAAGTTTATCAACCAGTTTAAAACTTATAATAAAGCAGTTTACATGAAATAAGATTTTCTGTATAATAGTGAGAGTTTGTATAAATACAAAATTATGGAGGATTCATAGTGGAAGAAAGCCTTTACACGAACCATATATACATGGCTATCTTATTGTTAGTGGGAGTTCCTATTCTTTTTGCAATATTTGCAAAGAAGCCTTCTTTAGTTCCGACACCTTTACAAAATGTATTTGAAATATATATAGAGTTTGTTGATAACATGCTCAAGGAAAATATGGGAAAAGAAGGTAGAAAATATTTTGCTTTAATTGCAGGAATTGGACTTTTTGTATTCTTTGGTAATTTTATCGGAATGATACCAGGACTTGAATCCCCTACTGCTGAAATTAATACAACATTGGCATTAGCATTATTAGTATTCTTTTACTATAACTATGAAGGTATTAGAAAACAAGGGTTTGTTAAATATTTTAAACATTTCTTTGGCCCTATAAAGGCAATGGCACCTTTATTCTTTGTACTTGAAATAATCAGTCATCTTTCAAGACCAGTAACACTTGCACTTCGTCTATTTGCTAATATGACAGGTGGAGAAATTTTAACACTTGTATTAATTTCGCTTGTTCCTTTACTTGTTCCATTACCTATTATGGTTATTCACTTCTTCCAGGTATTTTTACAAACATATGTATTTATGATTCTCAGTACAGTTTATATAGCAACAGCAATAATCCATAGCGAACACTAAGGAGAAATTAGATGGTAGACATTAATAAAATTGTTGCAGTGGTAGATTTATCATCAACAGCCGTTAAAACTATTGAATGGGCTAAAACACTTGCTAAATGTTGCGGTGCTGAACTTGTATTGTTTTACGATATGTCTGACATAGAAGCTATGAAAGATTATGCAAATTTATTTGCTTTTCCTGTTAAACCAGATGTAAGCGAAGAAGCAAAGAAAAAAGCAGAAGCTGCATTTAAAAAAGAATTACATGACTTTGACGGTAAATATAGAATAGAATTTGTATGTTGTAATAAAGATGAGCTTATTAAATTTGAAGAGAAGGAAAATCCAGATTTAGTATTATTACCAGACGCATTACATACACTCGCTCATAAAATAAAGACAGAAGCTTTAATTATAAAATAAAAAATCAAAAGGAGGTTTTTTTGGTAATGGCAAAAAAATTAAAAGTTCTTATGCTTATGCTTCTAGTAGCAGGTGCTTACACTGGAGCTTTTGCAGAGCTCACACACGAAGATGCTAACAACTTATCTAAAGCTATCTTTTACGGAGCATTAGCAATCGGTGCTGGTGTTGCTATCGGTGCTGCTGCTGGTGGTGGTGGTGCAGGTTTAGGTAGTGCAGTTCAAGGTGTTATCGAAGGTATGGCAAGAAACCCAAATATGGGGCCAAAATTATTAACTACTATGTTCATCGGTATGGCTTTAATTGAAACTTTCGTTCTTTATGGTTTCTTAATTGCTATTATCTTTATGTTTACTGGTATCTACGACGGTAGAGCTGGATTCCACTTCTAATAGAACAAAAATTCATTTATAATAATTTGAACAGGGCATACTTTTAGTATGCTCTGTTTTTATTTTTTAACTAAGTAAGTTTTATTTTTTAACTAAGTAAGGAGGAATAAAATGCCTGAAAAGATACATAACAATCTTTCAAATAAAAAAAGAAAAAGAACATCTGGATTTTTAGCAAGAAAAAGATCTAAATCTGGAAGAAGAATCTTAGCAAGAAGAAGGGCTAAAGGTAGAAAGCGTTTAGCGGTTTAATGGAAACTATTTCTAAAAATTCTGAGATTAAAAATTTATTAAAAAATGGAACTGCCGTTCACAGTAGTTCCTTTATTTTCTTATTTAAAAAGAATAACCTTAATAAACCTCGCTTTGTTTTTATTGCATCTAAAAAATTTTCTAAAAAGGCAGTTGATAGGAATCGTGCAAAACGATTATTGAGAGAAGCAATAAGACAAAACTATAAAGCTATCAGTAATATTCCAGTTGATATTGCTTTGATTGCAAAAAAAAGTATTTTAAAAAAGAAGAGTCATCAGGTAGCTAAAGAATTAAAGCAGATCTTAGAAAAAGTATTTGGAAATCAAAATGAAAAAAGTACTGATTTCATTTATTAAATTTTATAAAAAAGCTATTTCTCCATTTTTTCCAAATTCATGTAGGTATTATCCAACTTGCTCAGAATACGCAGTACAATCAATTGAAAAATATGGAGCATTAAAAGGATTTTTGAAAGCAATTTGGAGAATACTTAGATGTAATCCTTTTTCTAAAGGTGGAATAGATAAACCTTAAAATATAAAAAGAGAGGGTTTTGATGAATAACGACCAAGATATGCAAAAACGAACGATGCTATTTTTTGTAGCAGTTTCTATCCTTATGATAGGATTTGCTATGTTCAGTAGCTATTTTTTCCCGAATAAAGAACAGAAGCAAGAAAATCAGCAAGAAATCGTAGAAACTAAGAGTGCCCAGACAGCACAGGCTGATAATAATAGTTCTAATACCACTACCGTTGAAAAAACAACACAGACTGAAAAGAAAACAGTAACTCAATCTAAGTATGTATCAACAGGAAATTTTGATTTATTACTAAATCAGCAAAGGATATCAGCAGACGATCTAAAAGATACTGTTGTTATTAATGTACCATATGGAAAAATACAGTTTTCAAAAATTGGTGCACGTGTTATATCCATATACCTAAAAAAATACAATGTAGATGTTATAGGAGAATACTCCAAAGCAAACAGAATTTTTCCTGCAGAGATAATAACCACAAATCCTGAACTAACAAAATTAATAAACTTTTCAAAGTACGATTTCAAACAAGATGGAAAAAAGTTAGTATTCAAACTTGAGAAAAATGGAATATCAGTAATTAAGACATTTGTTTTAAATGACACTGGAGAATTAACTTTAAATATTCAAACAAAAGGACTTGAAAATTTAGGAATAGCCTTAATAGATGGAATATCTTTCGGAGAAGAAGGAAGTTATGGACATTCGGGAGCTATTATTAAAACTGATAAAGATTTAATAAAAATTGATTCTGATATAGAGAAAGAAGAGATCATAAGAGGAAAAATATTATGGTCTGGGGTGGAAAATAAATACTTTATGCAAATATTTGCAAATCATAAACCTTTAAACACGGTTCATGTTGTTCCTGTAGCTGAGAATAAAACTGTAACTTTTGTGGAAATACCTCCAAATATTGATGGCTTCTTCTTTGGTGGAGCAAAACTATACTCTTTATTAGGTGAAATCACAGAAAAATATCAAAAGGAATGGGGAGTAAATCTTGCCCTTAGAGAAACGATAGATTTTGGTATTTTTGGAATATTAGGAAAACCACTCTTTATTATTCTCCATTTTATTTACAATTATGTTCATAACTGGGGACTTGCAATCATAATTTTAACGATCCTGTTAAGACTTGTATTATTCCCACTAAACCATAAAAGCTTAAAAGCTATGAAGAAGATGGCAGATCTTGCCCCTGAAATAGAAAAAATAAGAAAACAGTACGCAAAAGATCCACAAAAAATGCAAGCAGAGATTATGAAGTTATACTCGGAAGCAGGGGCAAATCCTATGAGCGGATGTTTACCTATTGTGGCTCAGATTCCAATATTTATTGCTCTTTATAATGTATTGATGGTTTCTGTTGAACTTAAAAATGCACCATTTATTTTATGGATACACGATCTTTCTGATAAAGATCCTTATTATATACTTCCTATTCTTATGGGGCTTTCAATGATAGCCCAGCAATGGATAACACCTTCAAGTGATAAAAACCAGAAAATGATTATGTATGTTATGGCAGGTGTGTTTACATTCCTGTTCATGAACTTCCCGGCAGGGCTTGTTTTATATTGGTTAACGAATAATATATTAGGAATAATTCAAAGTTTCATAATAAATAAACAGATGGGAAGATATAAAGCTAAAAAATAAAATGAACAAAGATACTATAGTAGCAAATGCGACACCGTTGATGCCATCGGCGGTGTCAATTATCAGACTTAGTGGAAAGGACGCTTTAAACATAGCAAAAAATATGTTTAATTTTCCAGAGGAAATAAAGCCAAGAAAGGCATATTTTGGAAAAATTTTAGACAGAAATAAAGAAACAATAGATGAAGGGCTTGTTTTATATTTTAAAGCTCCTAACAGTTTTACAGGTGAAGATGTTATAGAATTTCAAACACATGGAAGCGTCCCTGTTGTTAAAAAGATTATAAATGAGGCAATCAACTTTGGTGCCAGATTTGCAGAACCAGGTGAGTTTACAAAAAGAGCCTTCCTAAACGGAAAAATTGATCTAACTCAGGCAGAAGCTATAGCCCAGTTAATTGATGCAAAGTCAGAAAAAGCATCAAAAGTTGCAGTTAATATATTAGAAGGAAAATTATCAAAACAAATAAATGAAATAAGAACGAATCTTATAAATCTTGTTTCTCTAATTGAAGCAGAAATAAACTTTCCTGAAGATGTAGAAGAAATAGAAATAAGCCAGTTAAAAAAAGAACTAGAAAAAGTTAAGATTAGAATAGAAAAACTCATGTCCACTTATAAAAAAGGACAGATTGTTCAGGAAGGAATCAAGTTAGCAATAGTCGGAAAACCAAATGTTGGGAAATCTTCTCTATTTAATGCATTAATTGGGTATGAAAGGGCTATTGTTTCAGATTTTGAAGGAACAACAAGAGATTTTATAGAAGAATCTCTTGTGATACAGGGTATTCCTGTGAAGCTACTGGATACAGCAGGTATAAGAAAGACAGAAAATAAAGTAGAAGAAATAGGAATACAAAAAACTAAAGAAGTTGTTGATTCGGCAGACATAGTTTTATTTGTTTTTGATTCTTCTCAAGAAATAACTAAAGAGGATTTAGAAATCTACGAAACTGTTAAGTATAAAAATCCAATTGTTGTTGGAAATAAATATGATTTAGCTCTTGTTAATAATTTTAAAAAGGATTATTTTAAGGATATAATATATGTAAGTTCAAAAACTTCATATGGACTAAAAAATCTTGAAGAAGAAATTCTAAAAAGATTACAACTTTTAGAAGATACAGATAATGAAATTTATATTAACTTTAGACACTACAAAATTTTAGAGAAGTCGTTAGAAAAAATAAATCAACTCATACCGAATATTGAAAATTACATTGATATGAAAGAAATCTTAATGTTGGAAATTCAAGAAATAGAAAGTTATCTACAAGAGATAATTGGCATAATCGGAACTGAGGATATTTTAGGTAATATTTTCAGCAACTTTTGTATAGGCAAATAAATTCAAATAAATCAAAAATTAAAACTCTAAGGAGGATTCAAAAGCATGGCAGCTAATACTACAGAAGCTACTACTGTGGAAAAGTTAAAATCGATGACACTGCAGGAGCTTCAAAAATACGGAAAAGAAATAGGACTTCCGAGAACAACAGGACTGAAAAAAGATGAACTTATAAATAAGATATTGGAACATAAAGCCAAAGAAGAAGGACTTAATTTTATTAAAGGTGTTTTAGAAGTTCTTCCTGAAGGATATGGGTTTATCCGTTCAGCAGAAAACAACTATTCACCTCACTCTACAGATATTTACGTATCACCTTCACAGATTAAAAAATTCGGGTTAAAAACAGGTGATTATATTGTTGGGATAGCCAGATTACCAAAGGATAATGAAAAATATAGAGCCTTGATTAAAATACAGGCAGTAAACTCTGCTGAACCTGAAAAAATAAGAAAAAGACCTCAGTTTGAAAGATTAATTCCATTTCATCCAACAGAAAGATTTAATTTAGAGTATGATCCTTCAGATTTATCTACGAGAGTAATAAGTTTAGTATCTCCTATCGGTAAGGGACAGAGAGGACTAATCGTTGCTCCGCCAAAAGCAGGTAAAACAGTTCTCATTCAAAGGATTGCAAAAGCTATCATAAAAAATCACCCAGAGGTATTCCTAATAATCTTACTTATTGATGAAAGACCTGAAGAAGTTACAGAAATGAGAAGGATTGTTGGAGAAGGTGCAGAAGTTATTGCATCAACATTCGATGAACCGCCAGAAAGACATATCCAGATTTCTGAACTTGTTATAGAAAGGGCAAAAAGATTAGTTGAACATAATAAAGATGTAGTTATATTACTTGACTCAATAACAAGACTTGCAAGGGCATCAAACGCAGTTTCACCTCCATCAGGAAGAGTTCTATCAGGTGGTCTTGAAGTAAATGCTCTTCAGAGACCTAAAAAATTCTTTGGAGCAGCAAGAAATATTGAAGATGGAGGAAGTTTAACAATACTTGCCACTGCACTTGTTGAAACAGGTTCAAGAATGGATGATGTTATATTTGAGGAGTTCAAAGGAACAGGTAATATGGAACTCTACCTTGACAGAAGATTAATGGAAAGAAGAATATTCCCTGCAATAAATATAAAGAAATCAGGAACAAGGAAAGAAGAACTTTTAGTAGAAGACTGGGAACTTCAAAGATTATGGATATTAAGAAAATTTCTCTCAGAAATGGACGAAGTGGAAGCTATGGAATTTTTACTCAGCAAACTATCCAAATTTAAAACAAATGAAGAATTCCTTAAGTCTATGAATACTTGATAATTATTATCTAAAAGGATAAAATATTTGTTTGCCAGTTTAAAAATTAACGGAGGTTTATACATTGAAAAAAGACATTCATCCAGAATTAAAATTAACTCATTTTGTTTGCAGTTGTGGAAATGAGTTTGACATTCACACAGTAAAAGGTGGAACAGTTTATATAGAGGTTTGTAACGAATGCCATCCATTTTATATTGGCAAATTACAAATTAAGCCTAAATTTTTAGAGTTAAAAGGAGCAGTTGCTTCAGAAAAATAACTTTAAAAATTAGGTGGAATGAACAAAAAATTATTACAAAAACTTGAAAATATAGATGAGAAACTAAAAGATTTAGAAGAGCAATTATCCAGCCCTGAAGTATTACAAAATCAAAAAAAACTTCAGGAGATAGCTAAAAAACATAAAGAAGTTTCTCATCTATCAAAACTTTATCATGAATACAAAAATGTATTACAAGAAATTAAAGATACAAAAGAGCTTTTAAAAACATCTGACGAAGAAATGAAAGCTCTTGCAGAAGAAGAGTTAGAAAGTCTACAAAAAAGAGAAAAACAGTTAGAAAAAGAGATAGAGCTGGAACTTATCCCTAAAGATCCAAATGCAGATAAAAATGCAATATTGGAAATCAGACAGGGAACAGGTGGAGATGAAGCTGCACTATTTGCTGCCGAACTTTTCAGAATGTATCAAAGATATGCAGAAAGAAAAGGTTGGAAAGTTGAAGTTTTAAGTTTAAACCCAACAGACAAAGGTGGTATTAAAGAAGTTATAGCTTTGATTAAAGGGCCAGGTGCTTATTCAAGACTAAAATTTGAAAGTGGAGTCCACAGGGTTCAAAGGGTTCCTGAAACGGAAAGCTCAGGAAGGATACATACATCAACCGCAACAGTTGCAGTTTTACCTGAAGCAGAAGAAGTTGATGTTGATATATCTCCAGAAGATCTGAGAATAGAAACTATGAGAGCTTCTGGGGCAGGTGGTCAGCACGTAAATACTACCGATTCAGCTGTAAGGATAACACATTTGCCGACAGGCATAGTGGTTAGCTGTCAGGACGAACGTTCTCAGCTTCAAAATAGAGCCAAAGCCATGAGAATCTTAAGGGCGAAACTTAAAGACTACTATGATAGATTAGAAAGAGAAAAGATCGCGAAAGAGAGAAAAGAACAGGTAGGAACAGGGGAAAGAAGTGAAAAAATTAGAACATATAATTTTCCTCAAAACAGGGTTACAGATCATAGACTAGGATATACTTCTCATAGAATAAACGAGATTTTAGATGGAGATTTAGACGAATTCATTGATCAATTGATAGCTAAAGAACACGAAGAAAAACTTCTTCAATCAAACTAAATGTGCCCGTAGCTCAATTGGATAGAGCATGTGACTACGGATCACAAGGTTGGGGGTTCGAGTCCCTCCGGGCACACTATTTAATTTAAGTAATAATCCTTACTAATAAAAGCTAAAATCAAAAATAACACTTTGGAATTCTTTTAAATTCTCTGGAAAAATTTTGGAAAAATGCACTCAATTTTACACCTAGTTTTAACTCAGAAAACAAATCTTAGATTAACTTTTTATGGAAATAGAGAAAAATTTGAAAGGTTATAGTTTTCAGGCTTACCTATCATCAGATTAAAGTTTTGAATCGCCTGATAAGATGCACCTTTACCTAAATTATCAATCACTGAAATGATCACTGCATATCCTGTTCTTTCATCTTTAGAAAGGAATATATCACAGAAGTTTGTTCCAACTACATTTTTAATCTTTGAAGGTTGTTCAGTTAAACGAATGAAATATTCATTACCATAATAATCAGAATAAAGTTTTTTTAGTTCAGGCTCTGATATATCCGTTTTGACGGTGATTGTTGATATCATTCCTCTGGAAACAGGTATAATATTCGGTGTAAATCTCATCTTAATATCTTCGTTAAATATACTTAAGACATCTTCCATTTCAGGAATATGTCTGTGTTTTATAGGATTGTATGCATAAGCATTTCCAAAAGCCTCTGGGAAATGGAAATCTTCTTTCAGTTTTCTGCCAGCTCCAGAAATTCCAGACTGTGCATTGACAATAATAATTTTATCTAAAACCTTTTTTTCTTTCACAATAGGATAAAGTCCCAATATGGTTGCTGTTGGATAACAGCCTGGATTTGCCACAACATCTGCATTTTTTATTTCTTTTCTGAAGAGTTCAGGCAGACCATAAACAGCCTGTTTCAGAAGTTCTAAATGCTTATGTTCAAATCCATAGTACTCTGGATAAGCCTGAACATTTTTGATTCTATAAGCAGCAGAAAGATCAACAACTTTTTTTCCTTTATTGTAGAGTTCATATACTAATTCGATTGAAGGTTCGTGGGGGAGACATAAAAAATAAAAATCAGATTCAGAAAAATTAAATGAATCACTGAACTTCAGGTTTTGATATTTTGATTTTAATAAAAAAGGGAAAACCTCTTTTAAGGTTTTCCCTGTGTATGTTCTTGATGTTATTTGATTAATTTCTATATCTTCATAATTTTGAAGAACGCGTAAAAGTTCTATTCCTGTATAACCTGACGCTCCAGCAATAGCAACTTTCATAACAGATATTAACGCTTAGACCATCTGTATTTAGCTCTTGCACCCATTTGAGCGTATTTCTTACGTTCTTTGATTCTTGCATCCCTTGTAAGTAATCCAGCACTTTTTAATGCAGGTCTAAGTTCAGGATTATATTCTTGTAATGCTTTTGCAATTCCGTACATAACAGCTTCTGCCTGTGCAGGCTTTCCGCTTCCTTTTACTGTTGCATAAACATCAAATTTTCCACTTGTTTCTGTAACTTCAAATGGACGAACTATTTTAGCAATTAAAATATCTCTTTCAAAGTATTCTTTGGCTTCCCATTCTTTCCCTGAAGCAGACTTAACAAAAAGTCTTCCACTTCCTGGTAATATCCATACTCTTGCTACTGCTTCTTTTCTTCTTCCTGTTCCGTATTTTGCTACTTTAGGGTCTATTTTTATAGCTTTAGTGCTTCCCAAAATTAATTACCTCCAGCTTGGTTTAAAGATTTTTCCATAATTTTGCTAAGTCTTCTAAAGGCTTAGGGTTTTGAGCCTGATGATTATGCTCACTTCCTGTATAAACTTTTAATCTTTTCATAAATCTTTTTTGAAGTTTGTTTTTAGGCAACATTCTTTCAACTGCTAACTCTATAACTTCTTCAGGCTTGTTTTGTAACATCCACTCTAATGTTCTTGTTTTTAAACCACCAGGTGAATGTGTATGTTTTTTATACTCTTTATCAGTTAATTTTTTACCTGTAACTTTGATTTTATCTGCATTTAATACAATAACAAAATCTCCACAATCAACGTCCTGTTGAAAGTAAGGCTTGTGTTTTCCTCTTAGAACATTTGCTACCAATGTAGCAAGTCTTCCTAATGTTTTTCCTTCTGCGTCTATCACATACCAATCTCTTTTAACATCTTCTTTTCTAACGTTGTATGTTTTCATTCTGCCCATACTCCTTCCTTAGTAATTACAAGACAAGTATTATCACATAGAATACCTTAATTTGTCAAGGATTTAGGTGCCAGGGACAATCAATCCATAGTTACCTGCTTTCTTTCTGTAGATGACATTAATTTCACCTGTTTCTGCATTTCTAAATGGTAAAAAGAAGGAGCCCATTTCTTCTAATAAAAGTCTTGCATCATCTACTGTCATAGGCTTTTCCAACGGGAGAGGTTCTTCCATAATTAAAGGTCTTTCGATTGATGGTTCTTCTGCAACTGTCCTTTTTTCAAGTTCTTTTAATTTTGCAAGTCTTCTTCTTTCTTCTTTTCTTCTTGCTTTTAATCTAACTAGTTGTCTTTCTACTTCATCTATTACAAAATCTATTGCAGAATAAAGGTCATTACTCTCTTCCCATGCGTGGATAACTCCACCACCTGGTGTTTTAAAGTAGATATCAATATCCACTCTATTTCTATGTCTATGTTTTTCAAAATCATAAGTGACTCTAACTTCCACAGAGTCTTCTGCAGTATCAATATCTTTTAGATAAGGTTTTAACCTTTCTAATTTATGTTCTGTGTAGTCCTTAATAAAATCTGTAACCTGGATGTTTTTCCCAACGTGTTCGATTCTCATGTCCTTATCCTCCTTAATCTAGAATCTGGTATATTTAGTTGTTCCCTATATTTTGCCACAGTTCGCCTTGCTATATTAATACCTTTTTCTTTCAATATTTTCGAAATTGCGGAATCGCTGAGAGGTTTTGTTTTATCTTCATTTTTTATCAACTCCTCGATTAGAGATTTTACATTTTCGGTAGAAACCTCACCACCTGATGCTGTACTTAACTTTCCAGTAAAAAATGATTTTAAAGGTATCACACCTATAGGGGTCTGTGCAAATTTACTGGAAACGATTCTACTTACTGTTGATTCATGAAGATCAACTTCTCTTGCTATTTCTCTCATGGTTAGAGGTTTTAGATATTTTTTTCCTTTTCTTAAAAAATCTTCCTGATGTTTCACAAGAGCTTCTGTAATGCGATAGAGATTCTCTCTTCTTTGCTCTATTCCTCTGATTATTCCGATTGCCCTTTGGAGTTTTTCTTCTAAAAATTTTTTAGTTTCTTCTGGGAGATCTTTTTTGTTTATTAATCTTTTATATTGATTCGTAAGATGCAATTTTGGTATATCCTGCTCATTTACTACAATCTCAAAAGAATCACCTTTATCATAAATATATATGTCCGGTTCTATAAATTTTGTATTTTCAGTTTCAAAATTAAATGTTGGATATGGAGTTAATGATTTTATATTTGAAACTATGTATCGTATTTCTTCTTCTGACAGTTCTGAATATTTGTTTTTTAAATAATTTATGTCGTTTATTTTATCTAAATCTTCCTGTATTATTTTTTCTACAACTTCATCTTTTCCAAATTTTTCTTCATACTGAACAACTAAAGATTCTTTAAGATCTTTAGATGCTATTCCTGTTGGTTCTAAATATCTCAATTTTTTTCTGACTTCTTCAACTTTTTCAACAGGAACTTTTAATTTATGTGCTATATCTTCAACAGGTACTTCCAAAAAGCCTTTATCATTTAAATTTCCGATAATTTCATAAGCTATTGGCTTCTCGTCTTCATCAAATTCAAGGTCTATCTGAAATCCCATTAGATCTAAAAGAGTTGGCTTGTAAACTATTTTGTTTGTTAAATAGTTTTCTTCTTCTTCATCATAATATTTTGAAAAATCTTTAATAGGTTCAAAATCGGTTTCGATATTTGTTATTTCTTCTAAGAAAGGATTTTCTTCTAATTCCTGTCTTATAGTTTGCTCTAACTCAATTTTTGGGAGTAATAGTAATGATAATTGATGTTTTAAAGACGGCGTAAGTATAAGTTTATTCGAAAGTTTTAAATTTAAGTTCTGTTTTAGTTCCATTAATTACCTATTTTATTTGTTCTAAAATTTTATTTATTACTTTATTTCTATCTTCTGCGTTCAAAATAGGTCGCCCTACAACTATAATATCGGCTCCTTTTTTCTTAGCTTCAACAGGTGTTGCAGTTCTTGTCTGATCGTCTTTATTATCCTGTGTAAATCTAATGCCTGGAACAACGGCAATAAACTGTTTATCTATATTTTTTTTCAAATTCTCAACTTCTTCTGTGGAACACACAATCCCATCTATTCCTGTTTCAACAGAAAGTTTTGCCAGCTTTAAAGCAAGCTGATCTAAAGAATATTTGGAACCTAAAAATTGTGTATATTCATTATCGTGGCTTGTTAGAATTGTAACAGCTAACAACTTTAAATTTGAGCCTTGTTTTGCTTCTACAGCTTTCTGTAACATATCTTTTCCACCTAATGCATGAACGGTAAGATAATCGGCTTCTAAATCTATGGCAGATTTAACTCCGTTATATACTGTATTTGGAATATCGTGAAGTTTTAAATCTAAAAACAGTTCAAAGCCTTTTTCTTTGACATAAGATGTTATTTCTTTTCCATATCTGATAAAAAGTGAATATCCAATTTTTATGATAATTTTTTGATCTATAGAATCTAATATTTTAATTGCTTCATCTTTCGTTCTTACATCTAAAGCAAAGGCTAATTTAGTAATTTTCTTTCCCCCCATTTATTAATTCTAATAATTATATCAAATATCGTGCCGTAATAAATTGGTTAAAAATAAGAAAATTTCAAGGATTTTGTGTTGAAAATAAAAATGCCCCCGACGGGATTCGAACCCGTGTCGCCGGCGTGAAAGGCCGGTGTCCTAGGCCTGGCTAGACG
>JALVEZ010000224.1 GCA_027030405.1 Hydrogenothermaceae bacterium
CAGTAAAAAAGTGATCTCGTTCTGGACGATGGGACTGAACCAATCTGTAAACGGAACAATGAAAAATCTCGCACTGATAAACCTCCATCTTGCAACAGGGAGAATAAATGAAAAAGGTTGTCCTTTCTCTCTAACTGGTCAGCCAAATGCAATGGGGGGAAGAGAAGTAGGATATCTGGTCAACGGTCTTCCAGGATACAGAGATGTAAGAAGTGAAGAAGACAGAAAGTTTATAGAGAAATTCTGGAACATTCCAGAAAATAGCATAAAGCCTGAACCTGGTGTTACCATAGTTGAGGCAGTTGATAAAATACTGAATAAAGAAATAAAACTTTTCTGGACTGTCTGCACAAATCCAGTTGTTACCGTTCCCAATCTCAACAAATTCTGGAGAGCTTTAAAAAATGCTTTTGTTATCGTTCAGGACGCTTATCTGACTGACACTATGGATTATGCAAATCTCGTTTTACCTGCAACACAGTGGGGAGAAAAAGAAGGTGTTATGACTGGTTCAGATAGAACGATTACACACAACGGAGTTTTTAAAGAACCACCTACTCAATGTAAACACGACTGGGAAATATTCTGTGAAGTGGCTAAAAAATTAGGCTGGGAAAATGAATTTTCTTACAAAAACAGCAGAGAGATTTTTGATGAATACAAAAAGACAACAAAAGGAAGATTATGCGACATTTCAGACTGGACTTATGAAGATCTGCCTAAACAGTGGGGAGGCAAATGGCTATATTCAGATAAAAAATTCCCAACACCAACAGGAAAAGCTAAATTTAATCCAGCAAAATTTGAGCCTCCAGCAGATAAGATAGAGTATCCGTTTAGCTTCATACTGACAACAGGAAGAACAAAAAAGCAGTGGCATACTATGACAAGAACGGGTA
Organism: Hydrogenothermaceae bacterium; assembly: GCA_027030405.1. GTDB lineage: Bacteria > Aquificota > Aquificia > Aquificales > Hydrogenothermaceae > JALSSE01. The sequence goes on from JALVEZ010000224.1 coordinate 900, forward strand.
AATCTTTAGAGCTGATAAAAGGTGAAGAAGAACCATTCATAATGTTAAATGAAGATGATGCTTATGAACTCGGCATAATCGATGGAGATTATATAAATGTCCAATCAAGAAGAGGAAAGATCTACATAAAAGCAAAAATCGGAGAAATGAAAAAAGGTGTTGCATTCGCACCTTTCGGATACGGTCTTATTTATCATTTTCCTACAAATATAGTTGTCTCAGATGCTATTGATCCAATATCCAAAGAACCTGACTTAAAATTCTCAGGTGTTTATATAAAAGCAAAAAGAAGAATGGTTGCAAAACTTTCAGAAGAAAGCATTCATATAGTTCAACAGTCGTATCCAAGGGTAAACAAAAAACTGCCGCTTGTGATGAAAAAGCTTTATACACACCTTTTTGAGATGGCACCTGAACTGAAAGAGATGTTCGGATTGGAAGTAGATGAAATATCTAAAAAACAGGCAGAATTAGTAAGTGCATATGTTAAAAATATAGAAAATTTAGAAGTTTTAGAAGATAGAATAAAAGAAGTTGTACAAAAACATGTTGAAAAAAGAGTTCAACCTCACCATTATAAACTGTTCGGTGAAGCATTTATGAAAGCTGTAACAGATGAATGCAACCTTACTTATGCAGAAAGGGAAGCATGGAAAGAAGTTTATAACTTTTTGGCAAATATTTTAAGTGCCAAAGAAAAGAGAATTTATGAAATGGAAATGAATAAACAGAGTTAAATTTGCTAAAATCTAATTCTTAACCTATCTTTTAGTAAAAATTATTAAAAGGTGAAAAATTATGGGACAAATTATAATCAAAGTTCCTGGGG
>JALVEZ010000225.1 GCA_027030405.1 Hydrogenothermaceae bacterium
GGCTCCTAAGAGAACCTGTTCCTTTACACCATGGTTTAGATTTGTTACAAGTTCTTTTATAGCTTTTGGCTGGTCTCCTGCTGGCTTAAAATTTGATTCTAATTTAAATGGTGATTTTTTCATCTTTCCTCTTTTCTGAAATTTTTTGAAAATATAATATAAGAATTTGTAGAAATATTTCTAATAATTTTTAGAGTTATCTAATTCTCCAAAAAGAAGAAATAGATTTAAATTGAAAACTCCTATTTTCTGCTCTTTAAAATACTTAAAGAAAATTCAGATAACAGATTTCTTTCTGGATAATGTTTAACATTTCTCGTGAGTATTTTCATTCTATATTTTTTAGCTGTTGCCATAATCAGACAATCAACAGTAGGTAGTGTTGTACCTTTCTTTCTATAATCTCTATAAAATTTTGCACCTATTTCAACTATATCATTATCTATATTTATTATTTCAAATCCATCTACCAAATCTTTAACCGCTTTTTCCTGTTTTTTTGAAAAAGCACCTTTTAAAAGCTCATAATAGGTTAATATACTCAAATAGGCATTCTCATTAATCAACAAATCTTTTAAAAGAGAAATTGCAAATTCCTGCCCCTTTAGGAAGTCTATACAGATATCAGTATCAACAATAAATTTATCTGCCAATTCTTTCTTCCTCTAAGAGCAAATCTTCTTTTCTCATTTTATCCACATATTCCACACCTGTTTCTTTTAAATCTTTAAATGTTCCTGCTGTGGAAAGAGCTTTTTCTATTTTTTTCTTTTTTATATATTCTGATAATGCTTCTTTTACTATCTCACTAAAATTATGGGAAATATTTTCTGCTTCTTTATATAATTCTTCTGGTAAAGATATAGTCTTTTTTATTACTGCCATTGTTATACCTCATAGTATTAACTATTTTTCATACTAATATATAATTATTCAACCTTTCATGCAAACAATATTCTAAATCTATCCAAAAAATTTAAAAATATCAAAGATATTAATGATATTAATTTTCTATAAGTTTCATTCAAATATTTTTAGAAAAATAATACTTACTTTTAGATTAAATCTGATAAATCAATTGATTGATGGTTTGTATTTTTGCTTTAAGTTTGTTTATATCCGAATCAACAACATTAATATGTCCCATTTTTCTCTTTTCTTTTTTAGTTTTTCCATACCAGTATAGCTCTGTCCCTTCTATTTCCATAATTTTTCCTATATCAAAATCATTTAAAGATTTTCCTAAAATATTCACCATTCCAGCAGGTGTTTTTGACTTTGTAGATCCAAGCGGAACATTTGAAATAGATCTAATAAGATTTTCGAACTGTGAGCAGTATGAAGCATCCATAGTGTAATGCCCTGTATTATGAGGTCGTGGAGCAAATTCATTAATAATCGGCTTTTTGTCTTTGGTCATAAAAAATTCAACTGCCAGTAAACCGTTAATTTCAAGATCATCTATTAAAGAAGAAACAATTTCATTAATTTCTCTACTTTCCATAAACGGAGCATAGTTATAGACTAATATCCCTTCTTTGTGATAGTTAAAACTTATTGGATATATCTTTTTATTTCCTTTTTTATCTTTTACACAGATCGTAGAAACTTCAGACTCAAAGTCAATGAACTCTTCAATAATAAAACCTTCATTTAAGGAGTGATTCTGGAATATCGGATTTAAATCATACTCGTTTTTGATTATGTATTGACCTTTTCCATCATATCCAAGAGTTTCTGCTTTAACTACCACAGGAAGCTTAAACTCTTTTAATTTTTCTTTCAAATTATGCCCGTACGCATAACTGAATTTGGCAACTGGATATCCTTTTTCTTGTAAGAACTTTTTTTCAGAAATTCTACTTCTTTTTATTTCTAATGCTTTGTGATTTGGATGGTTTTGAACTTTTTCAAAAACGAAATCAGGAATATGTTCAAATTCAAAAACAAAATCATCAACAATCTCTAAAAATTGATCAACATCTTCATAATAAAAAAATTTATCTGCTATTCTGGAAGCAGGTGCTTCTGGATTATTCCCTAAAACAAAAAAGTTAAAATTCAGCTTTCTACTTTCAAAGATGGTCATCCATCCTAACTGCCCATCTCCGATAATACCTATGTTCATTCAGGGAACCTCATATCAAAAACTTTTTGTTGGAGCTGTTTTCTGTATTCTTCTAACTTTTTAGAATATTCTGGATATTTATTTGCCAGAATGGAAGTCGCCAAAAGGGCAGCATTCTTAGAATTACCTATTGCAACAGTGGCAACAGGAATTCCAGCAGGCATTTGAACTATTGAATATAAAGAGTCAACACCTTTTAAATATTTTGATGGAACGGGAACACCGATTACGGGAATAGTGGTAAGAGAAGCAACCATTCCAGGTAGATGGGCAGCCCCACCTGCTCCAGCTATAATGACTTCAATTCCTCTTTCTTTTGCAGTTTTTGCATATTCATACATTAGATCTGGTGTCCTGTGTGCTGATACTACTTTTTTTTCATAAGGAATTTCAAACTCCTCTAATATTTCTGATGCACCTTCCATGTATTCCCAGTCTGATATACTCCCCATAATTAATCCAACAAGAACTTTTTCTTCCATTTATCCACCTCAATCAGAATATTGATACTATTATATAATAACCTGCATTTAATCTTTTAGATTTTGATGTCTATAAATCTATTTTCAGGAAGATGATAATAAGGTGGAAGTGTTCTTAGTCTTGGATCTTCTAAAGGTTTTCCTATTGTGAAATGATAGATAGTCTGAAATGTATTGTCCTTTAATCCTAAAATTTCATGAACAGCATCATCAAAAAAACAGCCAATTCCAGTTCCTCTGAATCCTTGTGCTTCTGCTTCCAGGTAGAGTACCTGACCTATTAATCCTGCCTCCCAGTGTAAATGACGGTAAGAGTATGGCGCTTTAATTATATTTTCTTTAAAATAAGCAAGCATACCTAATGAAAAACAACTATCTCCTGCTATATCCTGCCTGCAACTTACAAGTTTGGCAGTGATTTCAAAATTCCCTTTGTATAGTAGGAATAGATTATTTTCTTTTTCTTCCCATAAAAATTCAGGAGAAGATACACCTTTAAATATTTCAGTTTTTTCATCATCTCGGGAGAAAAAATAAAGCCCTTGTTCTAATCCTTTTACCCTATGGACAAACAAAACAAGATTTATTTGAGGGCTGGATAGTTCTATATCAAACGGAGAGTAATCTTTTCTTTCCAACGTTTTATCAAGAATATTTAAAAATTTTTCCTTTGGCATATAAGCAGTTCTATCATATGCTACTGCACTTCTTCGTTTCCTTATAATGTAAGGAGCAGGAAATTCTGATTTTGAATAAAAATTTAGATCTAAAGATGGTAAATCTATTTCTGTCGGCTTTGTCTTCGGTTTTTTTGTTGCTTCGGAAACTTCATATATTATTTCCCATCTAACATGTTCTTCGCTTAATCTATTTGGCACACCTTTAAATTCTTTAACCTTTTGATTTGATACAAATTTTTCAGGTATATCTTTTGGAATCTGTGTGTCTTCTTTATAAACCCAGCACAAAACCTCTGGAAATTCCTTTTCATCTTTTACCCATTTTCTTTTATCAAAACCAAAGATTGTAGAAATTTCCTCATCAGAAACGGCATTTAAAATTTTAACTTTCCACCCATTTAAGTTTGCAGAAAATCTAATACTACCTAAAGCATGACCTACATCGTGGTTACAATATCTAAAAGCTCTTTCACCGTATTTCCACGCTTCTCTCCAGTAAATAGAAGATAATGCTATTAAAAACCCTTCAGTTTTGAAAAAATTTGAAATGATATTTTTATCATCTTCATCAATTTCTGCAAGTTTCTCTAAATTATGAAGTAAGGGGTTGTAATGGAAAGTTCCGTTTAGATCTTCTTCAAAAAGAACAAGATATGGTTCCGTAGGATGTAAATTCCCACTTGAAGGATTCATCCTTAAACTCCACTGACTTCCAGGAATTGCTTTCCATGCAGATAATCCAAGTGCAAGTTCTAAAAATTTGGAAACTGTATATACATTAATCTCTTTAGATTTTTCAGGTTTTTTATATAAATGTTCATAAGAAAGATCCAGATCATTTTTAATCAACGGAAGTTCTATCTGCTCTGCACCTTTATAAAATCTAAAAGGTTCAGGCTGATTAGCCCAGTCCAGATATCCCAGAGAACGGGCTAATCTATTAAAATGATGTTTTGTTTCTTCATGATACCTGAAAACTACTTCTGCTTTATCCATATTTTTCCTCTAATCTATCTGGATAGATTAATTTTATTTTTGCCATGCATTTCCTTCACGAGGTTTCATTATCCACATCTGATATAAAGAAATAAGAATCATCAATCCTGATGCAGAAAAGTATCCAAAACCACCAATAATTACAAACCATGCAAAATCTGGAATAAACTTTGTTATCCACCACGCAAAGATATCAATCAATTGGAACACAAAAGGTGTAACAATTAAAATGGACTTGAATACCGTGTTTAATCCTATTGAGAATGAAAATATGAAACCTAACAACATAAATATAAATGCCATTCCAAATAGATGAATATGAGAATCTCTGGTTAATAAACCAATCGAAGCTCCTGTATCAACTTGTGCAAATTTTTTCAAAATCTCTGGTTTAGTAATATTCATATCAGGCATGTTTTGATGGCAAACGGCACATCTTTTTTGAATAATCGGCATAATCTCTTTTTTCATTTCATCATCTGGAGCACCTTTCCTTACCCATTCTATTATTTTTAATCGTTCTTCAGGTGTAGCATATTCTTTCATCGGGCCATTTAAGGCTTTTTCAAGTTTTGAACCTGTTCTGTTCCCGTAATAACTATAAACAATATCCTCTACCGACACGCCAGGTTTTCCGTCAGCCATTCCGTGGGTTAAGAGTATTTGAAGACCTGCTGCTAAAAACCCAAAACTAATTACAACCAAATAACCTGTAAATAGTAGTTTTACTGGAATTGCTAGCTGTGTTAAATTCAACCACCATAACTCTTTCTTTTCTTTCATATTCCCTCCAATTTGTAAAAATTAGTTAAATTTATACTTCGGCAAAGTTCTTGATTATTAACATAATTATTATAGTTGAAATACTGATTTGGTCTAAGCTTAATGAGTTGAAGCAGTTAACTGACCTAAAGCCAATCCGCCGTCGTTTGTTGGAACTTTTTTATGTGTTAAGACCTCTATTCCTTCCTTATCAGCTAACTGGATAATTTTCTCTGTTAATGGTTTATTTTGAAAAACACCACCTGACAACCCAAGTTTTAATCCTTTACCTTTTTGTTTATAAATTTCAATAACTATATGAGCAAGCGTGTTTATGAATTTTGAGACTTTTGTTTGTGTATCTGAACTATCTTCTATCATTTCTTTAAAAATCGGTTCCCAATTAATCACATTATCTATTTCAAACGGATAAAAATCTTTAACATCCCAGTCGTAAAAATTTTCCATTATCATTCCTGACTGTCCTTCATAAGAAAGCATTTGCCTTATATCTAAAATAGAAGCCACTGCGTCAAAAAGCCTTCCCACAGAAGATGACAAAGGAGAATTTAAACCTTTTTCCCATGTTTTATAAAAAAGTTCAATCTCTTTTTCCTTAAATGCCTTGATTGTTGGAATATCTGGTAAATCTTTTCCAAAAATTTTAAACAAAATAGATAGGGCTACTCTCCTTGGCTCTTTTACTGCTTTTTCTCCGCCGATAAGCTTAAAATAATCAAAATGGCAAACTCTTTCATATCTTTCATAATCAGCAATTAAAAACTCACCACCCCATAGATTTCCGTCTTCTCCGTATCCTGTCCCATCCCAGCAAACAGCAAAAATCGGCTCGTTTTTTATCTGGTTTTCTGCCATTAAGGAAAGTGCATGGACATAGTGGTGTTGAACCTGGATTAGTGGAATATTGTTTTTCTGAGAAAACTCTTTAGCCCATTGTGTAGAGTAGTATCTGGGATGTAAATCTGAAATCACCATATCAGGTCTCAAATCGTAAAGCTCGAAAAATGAATAAATTATTTCTTCAAAATTTTTACAGGCATCAATTGTTTCCAAATCACCAATATGCTGACTTAAAAAAGCTTTCTCATCAAAACCAACTGCAATAGTATTTTTCTGATGTCCTCCAACTGCAAGAACTTTTTTATCAAGTTTAAAAGGAAGTTTTATAGGAAGAGGTGCATAGCCTCTAGAGCGTCTAATAAAAGAGATTTTTTGGTCTATAATTCTGACTACACTGTCGTCAACCCTGTTTTTTATATCCCTGTTGTGAACAAGAATGTAATCTGTAAAAATAGATAATTTCTCAAATGCTTCTTCATTGTCTTTTACTATAGGCTCATCGGAAAGATTAGCAGAAGTCATTACTAAAGGTTTTCCAAAATCATTTAAAAGTAAGTTATGGAGTGGTGAATAAGGTAGAAAAACACCAATTCTATCAAGATAAGGGGCTATTTCTTTACTCAAATCTGTATTTTCTTTTGATTGGACAATAACTACAGGTTTTTCAGGAGATAAAATAATTGCCTCTTCAAAATCTGTTATCTCAGCATGATCTTTTATTTGATTGATATCTTTAAACATTACGGCAAAAGGTTTTTCACCTCTTCTTTTTCTTTCTCTTAGAGTTTTAATGGCTTTATCATTTGTTGCATCGCAAACTAAATGAAATCCACCGATTCCTTTTATAGCAAGGATTTTTCCTTGTTTAAGAAATTCTATTGTATCCTTTAAAGCCTGCTCTTTTTCACTGATAAATTTTTTATCCGATGTGAAAAGGCTAATATGAGGGCCACAGACTGGGCAGGCATTTGGTTGGGCGTGAAATCTTCTATCTTTCGGATTTTTGTATTCTTTTTCGCAGTCAGGACACATTTTAAATTTTTTCATTGTTGTATTTGGTCTGTCATAAGGTAGTTTCTCAATTATGGTGAAACGAGGCCCACAATTTGTGCAGTTTATAAATGGATATCTGTATCTTCTGTTTTTTGGATCGTTCATCTCTTTTAAACATTCTTCACAGGTTGATATATCAGGCAGTATGAAAACTTCT
>JALVEZ010000226.1 GCA_027030405.1 Hydrogenothermaceae bacterium
TATACAGACCAACATTTTCAGAAGGATATATAACATCTATACCAGAACCTAAAACTGCGATGGTTTTCCCTCCATTTTCTATGCAGGTTTTATGGGCTATGCTGTCTATCCCAGAAGCCATACCTGAAACGACAGTTATATTGTTTTCAACCAAACGTTTTACAATTGACCTTGTCACAACTTTTCCGTATGTTGAAAATTTTCTGCTTCCGACAACAGCTATGCAGTCTTGGGGAATCGGAAGTTCACCTTTTAGATAAAAATAAACAGGCGGATCTGGAATTTCTTTCAAATTTTCAGGATAGTTTTTATCGTTAAAATGGATTATTTTTACATCTTTTTCCGAAGCTTTCTGATATTCTTTTTCAGCTGCTTCCCTCGTGTCTCTTTCTTTTATAAGTTTTGTAACCTTTTTACCAAATGTTTTTTCTAAATCATCAGCATTAAATATATTTTCAGGTGTTCCGTAAAAAGAAAGAAGCTCTTTTATTGTTTTATTTCCTAATCCCTTTATAAATGATAGTTCTATATAATCAATCTCTTCCAATTTTCAATCCTTAAATTCTATAATTTGAAATTTTCTTAAAAATTCCAGATCAACATCTATTATTCTTTTATCGGATAAACTTTTTATTACATCTTTATCACAATGAACATCCTCAGGCCATTCTCTATAATAACCATCTATCTCACTTTTTGAAGTGGCGTCTGCTCCCCATATTTCTTCTATCCATACATCGTGAAGGGCATCAATGTTATTTGTTATTCTCCATACCAGCATATAAGGATTATTAAGGTTGTTCATATAGTCGTCAACAAAGATAACAATTTTTATATGTTCTTTTAAAGATTTTAATTTTTCAAAAATCGTTTTCATCGGTTTAGTTTTATTTACTTTTATAATCAGGATCGGATTAGCAGTGTCTGTAAAATACTGCTTTATTTCTAAAATATCTTCATCTAAATTTTTAACTTTTTCAAAAAGTTGCTCATCATTTAGAAGATTAATATTATTTTGAACAGATTTTCCTGTGGCATCTACACCTAACTTTCCACCTACAAGAGCTTCATAGCTCGAATGGTCTAACTGGTCAACAATACCTTCTGTAATAAGAAATGATTTTTCAGTTAGTCTATTCAAAATATATTTTGTAAGATTAGAGTAATCTGTGAGTTCTGGTGCATTTTCATCAACAAAAATCGCATGTTTTAAAAAGCTCATCTGCCCAACACCCCAAAATGCATGCATTATCTGTTTTGCATGTCCTTTATATAGGGGCTTTATTTTTGCAATGAGAAGATTATGAAATACCCCGTTTTCAGGCATATGATAATCAATTAAATCTGGTGTAGTAGTTCTTAATAATGGTAAAAATATTCTTTCCGTTGCCCAGCCCATATACTTATCTTCCACAGGTGGCTTTCCTACAACGGTTGCATTAAACACAGGATTTTTTTTCATGGTTATTGCTTTTACTTTTAAAACTGGGAAAAGCTCAACAGGTGTGTAATAGCCTGTATGGTCACCAAAAGGACCTTCTGGTCGTAAATCATTTGGATCCACTTCACCTTCTATAACTATGTCAGCATCATACGGAACATAAATATCATTAGTCAGGGATTTTATCAGTCTGGCATTTTCTTTCCTGATAAATCCATACAACAAAAGTTCAAACATTCCATAAGGCAGAGGAGCCTGTCCGCACCAGAAATACAGAGGATCTCCTCCAAGAGCTATTGATACAGGCATAGGAATGTTTTTTTCTCTGTATTCGTGGAAAAAGTGTGATGAATCTTTATGTATCTGCCAGTGCATTATTAGTTCATTCTTTGATAATTTTTGTATTCTGTAAAGTCCTAAATTTTGAATCTTACCGTCTAAACTTTGGGTATAAACCTGTCCAGCAGTTATAAATTTTCCTGCATCTTTTGGCCATGTTTTTACTATAGGTAAAATGTCTAAATCCAGATCTTGACCTATATACGCAACTTCTTGACATTTGCCTTTTTTATTTAGTCGTTTAGGAGGAATATTTTTTAAACTAAACAATTTTCCAAATGTTGAGATTTTTTCTTTTAGGGAGTGTGGTGGTTTCATATGTAAAATCTGCTCAATCTCGTCTGCGATTTGATCAGGATGTTTTCCGAATATTTTTTTCGTAACTTCAAAATTTGCAAATACATTCATTAAGACTGGAATATCAAATTTCCTGTTTTCTGCTTTATCAACTGGATTAGTGAAGAGCAATATTTTCGAATCAGGTTTTTTTACTTCAATATACGCAACATGTGGAATTTCTAAATTCACATCTAAAGGCTCATCTATTATTTTTAAATGATTTCTTAGATTTTTGATTTGCTTTGGAAAATTATCAACAATTTTTTCTATATCAACGGACATAATATCCTCATCATTTAAATGATTAATCTAAATTGTATTATAACTTAATTAAAGATTATACAATTATCTAATATTTTTGCCTCTCTGGAATAACTCCTCTCACTCCACCTCTTGGATTTCCCATATCTCCTTTATATCTTGGAATAATATGAATGTGAACATGCATTATAGTTTGCCCTGCTTCTTTACCGACATTTATTCCAATATTGTATCCATCAGGCTTAAAGTTCTTATCTAAATATTGTTTTGCTTTATCTATCAGTTCCATGAATGCGATTTTTTCATCTTTTGTAGCATCAAAATAGTTGCCAAAATGCCTAAAAGGAATTATAAGAATATGTCCTTTATTTACAGGATATTTATCAAATCTGGCATAACATAAATCGTTTTTTAAAATGATATCTTTTTCTTGAGGATTACAAAAAGGACATTGATTTAAGGATTCCATGGTTCATAACCTCTAACATCAATTAAATATAAAGCTTTATCTGATAAATATTTTATACCTGTGTCAAACAAATTTTTTCCTTTTAAATTTTTATCTAATCCTATTAAACTCGTATAAATTTCTTTTTCAAATCTATCTTTACAAACAGAATAAACAATCTTCCAGTAATAAGTAATCAGATCACTTCTGACCTTTATAAGTTCAGGGGAAGGAATTTTATCTTTTTTCTTTTGGTTAACCTCTTTATGGGCAGGCAAAAGATTCCATAGATCATTATTCTGCCAGATTGAAAATGGTAAAACGTGATCAACGTTTAATGTCTTATCTGTTACTGCATTTTTGCTCCATACACACTCAATTTTTCCATTTTTCTTAATAAGTTCTTTATATATTCTTTTTGATAACTCAACTTCTCTTTCATTTTCTGGTGAAATTAAAAGACTTTCCAAAACTTTTTCAACATTAAGAGTCCTTGATTCATCTAATTTTGCAGAGAACTCAGCCCACTTATATATGATTGATTCTGTCCCATTTAAAAAAGATCCAAAGTATATGAATGCTATATATAGTTCTTTAGGAAAAGAAAAAGTTCCAAAGTTTTTAATCAAAAATTCTCTATCAATTTTTAAATTTCCAATATCGCTTTTACGAATATTCCTTGAATCTTTATTGAAACTGAAAATTGAATATTCTTTTTGGTAATAAGATTTACCTAAATATCTCATAGGCATCTCTGTTATGGTCGATTTTAATTTTTTGACTAATTTTAAAAACTCATATTTTATTTCTTCAGGTAGATTTCCGTTTTTATAATCTGAATAAAAAACAGAAATTCCACCTTTATTTTTATAATAATTAACTAATTTTTCCAAATCATATTTAAAAGCTAATGTTTTGGATAAATAGGATTTATTTTCGCCATGTTTTTGAGGTATGTTATTTTCAATCAATGGATAGTAATAAAGTATCCATTTTTCAATTAAAAGACCTAATGGGAAAATAACTTTGTTATCTTTTTCCCTTCTTAAATGGTCAAAATACTGGACAGTTTCGATAACAGAGCGGAGTAATGCAAATTTATAAGTGGTATCTTTATTGTCTCTTTCAATTATAAAATTTAAAGATTTTATAGTTTCTGTGTTCATGTTTTTATTTTTAGATTATTTTAGTGTGATTAGGATATACCAATAGAGATTTAATAACAAGGGTGGATTTAAAATTTTTGATGATTTTTTTGGTGGAGTCGGGGGGAATCGAACCCCCGTCCGAGAACGGCTAGCATTGAGGCTTCTACATGCTTAGCCTGTGATTAAAATCTCGCCTACAGCGTCCCCACAGGCAGGGCTACTGTAGGCAATCCCCGTAAAGTTTCGGGAGAGTGCCTCAGGGGAGGTTGGCACCTCCCTAGCCTGTATGTCTTTCGCCCAGTCTCAGCCTACAGGCAAGCTGAGGTGGACGTCGCTGCGGCTATTAGGCAGCGAGAGCTAATTCGCGTTCGGGAATTGTTGTTGTTTGGTTTTTTGCGGAGTATCCTTCTCCGGCATGCTTCCTCATGCCTACCGTTCCCGTCGAACCCGAATCGACCCCTTTTTAAGAGGACTTTCGTTTATTCCCTATTCGATTGTAGCAGTAATATATTCCTATTTAAAAAATTTGCAACATTTTTGTTCAAATCAAAGTGCAATACGATAATACTATTATAAACTGTTTATTTTCTAAAAGTCTAACATTAAGAGAAAGTTTCGGCTGAAAAGCCGAAACTTATTGAAATTTAATCTTCTTTTTTTAGATGAACGTCCATTTGTGGATAAGGTATTGTGATACCAACTTCGTCGAATCTTGTTTTAATTGTTTCAAGTAAATCAAAATATACAGGCCAGTAATCTGAAGCTTTAACCCAAGGTCTAACAACAAAATTAACACTACTGTCTGCAAGTTCTGATACGGCCACTGTCGGAGGAGGATCTTTTAATATTCTTTCATCTGCATTTAAAATATTCCACAGTTCTTCTTTAACTTTTTTTAGATCATCATCGTATCCAACACCTATAACAAGATCGACTCTTCTTGTATCTTTTGCAGAAAAGTTTGTTATATTTCCACCAACTATATTTGAATTCGGAACAATAACTAATTTATTATCAGGTGTTTTCATTTTGGTATTAAAAATTCCTATTTCTTCAACAGAACCTAAAGCTCCACCTGCTTCAACTACATCACCAACTTTAAAAGGTCTGAAAAGTAAAAGAACTACACCTGCTCCAAAGTTGGAGAGATTGCTTTGTAAAGCTAAACCAACTGCTAATGTTGCGGCACCTAAGATTGCCACAAAAGATGTTGTTTCTACACCTAATGTTCCTAATGCAGCAATGATTACAAGAATAAGTAAACCTACATAGGTTAAATCACCTAAAAATTTAGCTAATGTTGTTTCAACATTAGCCCTTTCCATTAGCTTTCTTACAACACCTGTAAGTTTTTTGGCTATCCATTTACCTATAATAAATACTAATACCGCCCCGACTATTTTTATAGCCCACGGAATAGCCATGTCGATGAGTCCCTGCATGCTTAAATCCATACTGCTACCCTCCTTATAAAGATTTTTAAAATTTAAAAAGTTGCTTTAAAGCAGCTTTTTTAATTATTGATTTCCTAAAATTATTATTGCGATAACACGTCTATTTTTGGCCTTTCCTTCTGGAGTATTGTTTGGTGCTATAGGTCTTGTTTCTCCGTAACCTTTTGCAATTACTCTGTCAGGTGAGATTCCAAATCTTTCTATAAGAATCTTTCTTATAGCTTCTGCTCTTCTTTGTGAAAGCTTCATGTTATACTCTGCACTCCCTGAGCTATCAGTATGTCCCTGGATTTCTATTTTTATTTTTGGATTTTTCTTTAAAAATTCTGCGAATTTTTGTATCTCTGGAAGATATTGAGGTTTAACAACTGCACTATCACTATCAAACAATACTTTCAACTGAGCTGCAACAAAACAGCCATATTCATTAACAGAGTATCCTTCAGGAGTATTCGGACATTTGTCTCTAAAATCAGGAACTCCATCGTAATCAGAATCTAACGGACAACCGCTTACATCAACTCTTAAACCTTTTGGAGTGTCAGGACATTTATCTAATTTATCTTCCACTCCATCTTTATCTGTATCTATTACAACAACAACAGGAACCTCTTTTCCTTGAACTTCAGTTATAGGGCAACCTTCATCATTAACCGCTTCCCCTGCAGGAGTATTAGGACATTTATCTATATAATCTGGGATTGTATCATTATCTGAATCAATAGCACATCCTTTTTTATCTACCTTTATACCTTGAAGTGTAAATGGGCATAAATCCATATAGTCTACAACTCCATCATGGTCAGAATCTAATGCACAGCCTTTTGAATCAACTTTCACACCTTTTGGGGTGTTAGGGCATTTATCAAAATCATTTGGAACACCATCACCATCAAAATCTTTTATCTCTGTTGAAGGTCGCGGTGAAGGATGTTTAACAACTTTATGGATTGGTTTTTCTTTTCCGCCAAACATCAAGTTAAGTCCCATTAGGGCGATAATATCGTACTTTCCACTCCATAACTGATTTAGCTTGGCTTCCATCTTTAAACCAATTTTTTCATTTTTAATAAATCTTATACCTGTCCCTAAATGAAAACCTGCAATCTTAGCACCACCAATTCCTGCTGTTATGTATGTAGCAACATTCTCAAGCGGAAGATTAAACTTTTCTACCCAATGTTTTTTGTAAAAATTCTTTGTAGCATAAATTGAAAATGAAAAAATATCCCTATCCTGTCCTGTATTTCTTTTTTCCGTAGGAATATATCCAAGATCAGCACCTAAACTTACGGTTCTGTTGATAAATTTTTCTACGCCTATCCCTATTTCAGCATTGGACTTAATCTTTCTCTCACCATCAAAAACATGGTATCCAAGATAAGGTGTGATAATAAATTTGCCGTTTAGATCACCGGCATTGGCAAAACCAAAAACAGTAGCTATAGCTACAGAAGAGAGCACTGATTTTTTTAAATCTGGAATGAACATTTCTACCTCCTAAAAGTTATAAATTTTTTATTTTTTTATATTTTTTATAATTTATATAGTTTAAGTATAAATTTTATAGTAAAAGAATGCAAATTTTAATTATCTTTCATTCTTTCAACTGCTTCATAAACCTTACCAAGTATATGATAAAACTCAACGAAATTGTTTTTACAGGATTGATCCCT
>JALVEZ010000227.1 GCA_027030405.1 Hydrogenothermaceae bacterium
TTGATTTGAAAGGTAAACTTTCTAATGTATTAACAAGGTCTTTTATAACAAGTTCATTTTCTTTATCAAGGATAATGGCAAATTCATCTGTGCTAATTCTACCGATAATTGCTTTTGGATCTTTTATTTTAAGAAAATTCTGAATAAAATTTGCTATTTCTTTTAGAACGCTTTCTGCTACACTAAATCCGTAGATTTCATTTATTTCCTTAATGTTATCAATATAAAGAAGGGACAATCCGAACGATAAATCTTTTTGTTTTGTATTTCTTATTTTCTCATTGAGTATTTCTAAAAATTTACTTTTATTATAAAATCCTGTTAATGAATCATATTCGTTCAAATATTTTATTTGTTCATACAGTTTTTCTAATTCTTGATTTTTTTCTTGGAGTTCTGTTATATCTCTGGAAATACCTAATATTGCAATAGTTTTTCCTTTTTTATCTTTTACTGCTGTTTTAATCACATCAAAGTAATAAACTTTACCGTCTTTTTCTACAGCCTCAACCGAATGTATAGGATCGGAAGCATTTATGGCAACCATATCTGAATAAACACACTCTTTAGCAACATCAGGCGGCAAAAGATCCCAATCTGTTTTTCCGATCATTTCTTCTTTTTTATATCCGAAAAGATCAGCAAAAGCCTGATTAACATAAATCCATCTAAAATTTAGGTCTTTTATCCAGATAGGATCAGGTGTCGTATCTAATACGTTAGTAAAAAGAACAGGAAGTTTATCTTTCCATTCTTCACTTAACCAATCAACATTCTTGTATATTTCATTTTGGAAAACATTTTCTTCAAGATAGAGAGCCTCCTCTATAAGCTTACTGACCAACTTGGAGACTGAAAGTCTTTTTTCTTTTGAGAGTTCTTCAAGTTTTGACTTAAGAAACTCATCAACTACCACACTTAATATTGGTTTTTTTGTTGGCATAATTATTATTCCCAGTTATATTATTATTCTTATGTATCTTAATTCCTTTAAAAAGGTTAGTAAAAATATTCTAACTTTATATAAAAAACATACTAATTATATTATTATTTAAGGTGAAAATGCAAAATAAACAACATTTTATGCAAAAAGCTTTGAATTTAGCTAAGAAATACAAAGGTTTAACTCATCCTAATCCTGCAGTTGGTGCAGTTATTGTAAAAAATGGGAAAGTTATAGGTGAAGGTGCACATAAAAAAGCTGGATTGCCCCATGCAGAAAGGGAAGCCATCAAGGATGCTTTAGAAAAAGGTTATGATATAACTGGTTCTGAAATGTATGTAACATTAGAGCCCTGTTGTCATTACGGGAAAACTCCTCCATGTACAGAAGCAATAATTGATAACAGGATAAAAAAAGTATATATCGCCAGTTTAGATCCTAATCCTTTAGTTGCAGGAAAAGGAGCTGAAATTCTAAAAAATCAAGGTATAGAAGTTGAAACAGGAATACTAAAAGAACAGGCAGAAGAGCTTAATGAAGACTTTTTCTTTTTTATTAAAAATCAAAAACCATTTATTCATATAAAATTTGCTGAAACATTGGATGGCAAAATTGCAACACGGGCAGGCAGTTCTAAATGGATAACAGGGGAAGAGGCCAGAAAAGAAGCCCACATCCTTAGAAAAGAAGCAGGAGCTGTTTTGGTAGGTTCAAAAACTGTTTTAGAAGATAACCCTTCCCTCACAGTTAGACACATAGAAACAGAAAGACAGCCAAAAAGAATATTAATAGATAAATTATTAGAAACACCTTTGGACTATAATATTTTTAATAATGAAGCAGAAACACTCGTAATAACATCTCAAAAAGCAGATAAAACAAAGATAAAACAGCTAAAACAAAGACAGAATATAAAAGTTTATGAACTTCCGCTGGAAAATGGATATTTTAGATGGGAAGATATTTTTGAAGTTTTAAAAGAAGAAGGTATAATTCATGTTTTAGTTGAAGGCGGAAAAGGAATAATAACTTCTTTAATCAGAGAGAATCATTTCCAAAAAATATCAGCATTTATAGCACCGAAAATAGTTGGAGAAGATGGTTTATCTGTTATAGGAAAATTAGGTATAAAAGATATTTCCGAAGCAATAATACTTAAAATAACAAACATAAAGCAGCTTGGACAGGATATTCTAATACAGTTAAAAAAACAGATATAATATTCAAATGGAAAAACAAAACCTCAAAAATTTTGTTGAAAAGAAAAATTTTGTTTTTTTGCTGCTATCTCTTTTGATAATCGTTGTTCTGATTATTTTTCTAGTTCTGAAAAAACAGAAAGATTCAAAAAACGCAAAAATCATTCCACCTGAGAATCTTAAAGATGTAATAGTGATTTATAAAGCTATTTATAAGTTAGAAGATATTGTTCCTGTTGAATGTAAATCTGTCTTACCTGTTGCTTATACAAAAGTTATATCTCTGTCTAAACTTCCAGTTGAAGAAAAAAAGAAAAAGTTTATAGACATTGTTCTTCCTTCTATTTTAGTTGCAAATTTTAGAATAGAACAAAAAAGAAAAGAGATCTTAAAAATAAAATCCAAAATAGAAGAAGGAAAAGAAATTTCATTATCTGAAGCAAAATTTCTCGATAAGCTCTTAGAACAATATAAAGCTGAATCAATAGATCAGCTATTGATAAGATTAAACACACATCCTGTAAGTCTTATTCTTGCACAGGCTGCAATAGAAAGTGGATGGGGAGAATCCAAATTCTTTGTAAAAGGGAATAATGTTTTTGGGATGTGGACATGGGATAAAAAAAGAAAAGAAAAAATTAGAGCTTCAAAAAATAAAAATGTGTATCTGAAAAAATATAGAAATATATTAGAATCGGTGGAGGATTACCTTTATAGTTTAAATGTCAGCTGGGCTTATAAAAATTTTAGACTGGCACGATTAAGATATGATAATTCGCTTCTTTTATCAAATTATCTTGAAAAATACTCAACATTGAGGAAAAGATATGTGGAAAGGATTAAAACAATTATTAAATCAAATAATCTACAAAAATACGACTACTGTAAAATTAATCCTGATTTTATTTATTAACCTTTTTGTAATAGATCTCGGTTTCGGCGGATACGCAACTATCCTTATTTATCATAAATTTGATGAACCAAGTTCACCATCAACATCTACACCAATTAAAGATTTTGACGCACAGATGAAATATTTGAAAGATCATAACTACAAAGTGATTTCCATAGACAAACTTGTCCAATATCTAAAAACAAAAACAGATATACCTGACAAAACGGTTGTTATAACCATTGATGATGGATATAAATCTACGATGAAGGCTTTTAAAATCCTGAAAAAATATAACTATCCATTTACACTTTTTTTGTATATGGAAGGCGTGGCAAGGTTTCCTGCATATCTTACAAAAGAGCAGTTAGATGAACTGAAAAAATATCCAAAAATAACATTCGGTAACCATTCTTACAAACATCTTAGATTTGCCAAATATCCAAAAGATGGAAATCTTAAAAAATATGAACAGTGGATAAAAGAAGACACAATTAAGAGCGAAAAACGATTTAAGAAATTAATCGGATATAAACCAAAGTATTATGCATTCCCCTATGGAGAATACAACCAGATATATATAAAAGTTTTAAAAGATTTAGGATACGAAGCTCTTTTTACTCAAGATCCTTGTAATGTTGGTTCTTTTATCAATAGATACGTTGTTCCAAGACAACCTGTGGTAGGACACTGGGGAACATTAAAACACTTTGAAAATATATTAAAAATGGAGCCTTTGCATCTTATATACTTTGAGCCTTCAATAGGATTTTTAGAAAATAATCCTCCAATTATAAAATACAAATTGGCAGAAGAAGAAAAAATTGTAAGATGTGAAACTTATGTATCAGAACTTGGATGGTTGAGACCAAAAAAAATAAATGATCTATATATAAATGATAATTTGCCGAAACTAAAAAGGTGGAAAAACAGAATAGGTGTAAAATGCTGGAAAGAAGATAAAAAAATTGGCACATATTTCTGGATGATAATTAATAAAAATTAATTAAACTTGAATAACTTAAAAATTTATTTATATTTAGGGTAAAAGAAAGGGAGGATGAAATATATGAAAAAAAGAATATCGATTTTAGCATTGTTAGTTTTAGTTTTTTCTTCATTTTCTATTTCTAAATCATCCAGTATTGGTGATATTGCTGATGAGATAGACCTTGATGCAAAGGCTTCTATAAGTATAGAACCAAGTTATTTTAACTTTATGACAATAATAGAAGGATGCGAATCAATAGATGTTCCGTTTTTCGTTTATAACGATGGCGGAACTGCGGTTTATATAAAAGATGTTGATATTGTAGGTGATGACTCTGCTGATTTTGAGATCACACAGGATAACTGTAAAGATAAAATCATTTCTATTGATGACACCTGTGCTATTTATGTCAGATTTAAGCCAGAATCTAAAGGAACTAAAAAGGCAAAATTAAGAGTTGAATTTATAGATTATGATAAATTTGATGATGTTGATTGGGGCGATATAGATTGGGATGATCCTTTTGAGGTAGTAACATCTACAGAAACTGCAAGACTTGAAGGTATTGCAGTTCCATCTCCTACAGGTGATTTTTTTGATATAGGAGATGTGTGTCCAGAGCCACCAAGTTATGATCTACCTGATGAAGTTGATAACGGTGGAACGGATGTTGATGTTGGATGTAGCTTTGGAGCAACAGGTTCTTTACCTGTATATCTCTTGACTTTACTGATAATAGCATTAAGAAGAAAAATTAGAAAATAAAAACTAAATTAATTTGAAAAGTGGCCACTTTAAGTGGCCATTCTTCTTTAAATTTATAAAAATTTTATTCTTTTGATCCTACTATTTTTAATAACTCATCTGTTGTTAAAATTTTTGATAGGATTTCCTTTTATTAATACAGAAAATATAATGTTTGCATCTATAACAACTTTCATTCTAATTCAAGATCCTTTTTATATTCTTGCCAAGCTTCTTCTCTACTCTTTTCTACTTCCTGCCAATATTCTTTTTCAGAAAAAACTTTTTTTAATTCTTGAGATAGTTCTTTTATATCTTTTTCTAACTTTATAAATTCAATGTATTCTTCTATTTTCTTTTTTAAAGCTTCTTTTCCTATTTCATAAATTTCTTCATCCGGTATATCTATTATTAGTTTCATTTAGATCACTCCTTAAAGTGTCCCTTTGCTTATACTTTATTTGTATGAATTAAAAATAATTCATTTAAAAATTTTTACCATTTAAGTTTTTACAAAATAAGCAAAAATTAAGTTCATTATAAAAGTCCAGAAGAAATTCTTTCCAAGCTTCCTGTAAGTAGTAATAATCCAATTAGTATTAACAATAATCCACCAACAATTTCGATAATCATAAAGTATTTTCTTATAAAGTTGAAAAACTTAAAGAACATATTAATAAAAGCAGCAGTAAGAATAAATGGAATTCCTAATCCCATAGAAAAAGCAAACAGTAAAACAATCCCTTGCATAACAGTTTCTTGTTGTGAAGCATAAAGAAGGATAGCACCTAAAACAGGCCCTATACAAGGTGTCCACCCGAAGGCAAAAGCAATTCCAACAATAAATGCACCGATTATTCCAGCAGGTTTTTTCTTAACTTCAGTTGTTTTTTGTTTATAAAGGAGTTTATAAGCACCACTAAAATAAAAAGCGAACAGAAGAATAGAAAGAATGATAAGAATAAAATAGTCGTTAAAATAGTTGTGTGTAGTAGTTAATCCGTATCCGTATAAAACCACAGAAATAGCAGCTATTAGATATAACCACTGCTTAGCCCTTGGACTCTGGAACAAACCAGTAAAATGTATTCCCAATAAAATGACCAAAACGGCAGCAATTTTAGAAATAATTTCCTTATATTCCTGAAGTAACTGACCTACAAATGTTGAAGCAGCTCCAAGAGCAGTAAATACAATAGAAAACCCTATAACAAAGGCAATTGCAGCATAAACTACACTCCAGTCTATTTTATTTCCTGTTTCTTCCTGAGCAGTCTGGGCAGTTACACCTGATATATATGCTATATATCCAGGAATAATAGGAAGGACACAAGGTGACACAAATGCAATAATTCCTGCTAAAAATGCAGCAATTACAGAGATATTTCCTTCCATATCTATTTTTCCTCCAGAAGTTTTTTTATACGCTTTTCAATGAGCTTTGGATCTTTTAAGCCTAATAAAATCAGTCCAAACCTAAGTTCTCTGTTTAGAACGAAAATAGAAGGTGTTCCTAAAATTCTGTATCTTTTCAACACTTCATCAGTTCCTATTAAACAGGGAATATTGATTCCCAGCTTTCTCTTAAAATCCCTAATTTTATTAATATCGTCTGTATCAATAACAACTATAAATGCTTTCACACCTTTATCCTTATACTTATTGTAAATACGGTTTATTTCTGGAAGTATTTTCTTACATTTTTTACAATGTGTGGAACAAAAAGATAACATCACAATATTTCCCTTTAAATCATATAAGTGAACTATCTTACCATTTTCATCTTTTAATGAAAAATCAGGAGCAAAAAGTCCTTTCCCATAACTATTACAAGTTAGGAATAATAACATTATTAATCCTAAAACCTTTTTCATATATACGTGCACCTCTTTTGATTCTTTGATTTATTAGATTTATATATAATATAACTACATATTGTAATATCATCAGTGATATATATTACAAAATTTTTGTTTTTTAAATTCTGTCCGAGTCATTTAAAAAATCTTATAATATATATTTCAACATAAAGAATATGGAGGAATAATTTTTTTATGAAGCAAATGACTGGTAGTGAAATAAGAGAATCATTTTTAAAATATTTTGAATCAAAAGGACATACGGTAGTAAAGTCTGCTTCTATCATTCCTGAAACAGATCCGACACTTTTATTTGTGAATGCAGGAATGGTTCCATTTAAAAATGTGTTTTTAGGCTTAGAAGAAAGACCTTACA
>JALVEZ010000228.1 GCA_027030405.1 Hydrogenothermaceae bacterium
TTTTCAAACTCTTTTATTCTGGTATCTGCTATATCCCATCTTGATTGATCTGTCCCGATTATGTAGATTTTATCAGGATTTACAGCCCTTTTGATTACAGAAAGCACATAATCTGTTTTTTCTTCTAAACTTCCAAGTTGGTATGTTGTTTCCTTATAATTTCCTTTACCTAAAACTGATATTAAAATCTTCATCATTTTGACCCTCCATTTAAGTTATTTATAGCCTCAAGGGTGTTAAATGTTATCCATCTTATACTTTTATTTATCACTGCTTTTTGGATTGCTTTTTCTCTTTCTGTAAGTCTTGCACGGTTTCCTGTCTTTACCTCAATAAAGATTATCTCTAAATCATCATAATTCTTTTCCTCAAGTCCTCTAAAAGCGATAAAATCAATAGGGGTTCCTATAAACCTTAGATCTTTTGGATTTATTCTGTGCTGATCAAAAATAAGAAGGGGAGACAGATGTTCTCCCACTTTTCCTAATATTGTTGATGTTGATTTTTTGATGGCATCTTCTCTTATTTTCTTTTCCTCTTTTCTTTTCCATTCTTCAAATCTGTTTGTAAACTCCTGCTGTATTATCTGTCTGAGCTGGCTCTCAAGCTGAATTCTGTCTTTTTGTTTGTATTCCTCAAGTTTTTGGTTGAGTAAATCATTGAACTTTTTTAGATACTCTTTTAGCTCATTTTCAACTTTTTCTTTCTGGAACTGCAGGTCTATTTTTTCTTTTTGTAGATTTTCTAACTGCTTTTGACTTGATTGGAGTTTGAATATAAGCACAATTATTAAAACAACAAGCACGGATAAAAAACCAATAACAAAAAGGTTCTCCATAAAACCCTCCTTGAGAGTATTTACTATTTATTAACAGAGAACCTACGAAGTTCTGACAGTTAGTCTTCTGGAATTAACACACACCAGCCTAAAAGTTCGTTATCAATAGTGAGCTTTCTGGATTTGTTTGGAAATTCTGGATAGCCGTTAGGAACTAAATATTTATATGCTCTGGAATAAAGCTCGGGGTCTAATTCTTTGACCAGAAGATTAATCGTTGTGCTTAGAAATCCCTGATGTTTGCCAAGTCTAATTAGAATTTTTCCTTTTTCTTTGTTTAGCAGAAAAAGTTTATTCAACTGGTTTAATACAGCATTTTTATCTATCGGTTCTTCAAAGGAATTATCTTTAAAGTATTTATATTCTTCTATAATCAATTTTTTTGAAAACTCTTTACATGCAGTGATAAAAAATTTTGGTATTGAAGCTTGCTCTTCAGGTATACCGTCTTCTATCATTGCTTTCTTAACAAAACCTGAAACAGTAATTTCTGTGTTAAAAGAGATTTCTTCTTTGACTAACTCATGCAATTCTTTAAATTTTCTCCGTCTAATATTTATACCTATTACATCTTTTATAGCTAAAACATCTTCAGGATTTTTTAGATCTGAGTCTGAAATTAATAAAATTTTTAATACATCTTTTCTGGCATTAGAAGATTCTTTATCAATATTCTTCTCAAAGGCTTTTTCAAATCCAGCTCTAAAAACAATAATCTCCCATCTTGTAGCTAAGTGCTTAAATTTTTTCTTTATCTCATTTTCGTTTTCTCCAGTGAGACAGTTTTGATATTCTTGCAAGAATTTATTTTTCACTCCCTCATCTACCCGGAGTCTATCCTTTAATATCTTATAAAACAAAGCTGTTCTTATTGCCCCTTTTATTTCTGTTCCGGGAATATATACCTTGCCGTTTTCTTTTATAAATTCCCAGATAGGCTTGTATTCTGTATTATTTTGATTTCTCTTTTTCCTTTTAATCTCTCCCTTTATCTCAACGCTGTAAGCAGGTTCTACATTAATTCTATAGTTTTTCAAAAAGTCTCCAAGATTTTTATTCAGTGGATTTTTTTCTATATCAGTAGTCAGGTATATTAGTCTTTGAGGATTATCCTTCAATGCTCTAACTACTTTATCAAAATTATAAATGTTAACCTTATTGTTATCTATACTATAAGACCAGTTATTGATCTGATTTCCATTGCCTATGTGGATAGGTGATAAGGTTTTTAGTCTGTATCTCATTTTTATGATCCCCCTTGAATAAATAAAGGAAATGCAAGTCCGTATTGATATATCACTTTTCCGTTTATCTCTTTTGCCTTGTAAAACTGCCCGTAAATATCTTTTCCATTTTTTACTTTCAAAGTAGAGCCTTCTTTCAGGTAAATGACTTTATCTTTCCAGATGTCAACCTTTTTAAAACCATAATTATTATCAACAGCACCTCTGAATGTGAAATAATCATAATAGCTGTCTGAAAGGTCATAAGTATCTTTTTCTGGAATTAAAGGGGATAATGTGATAAATCTGTCAGATCTGTTAATCAGATATGGCTCTAAACTTTTAAACTCCTTAAACTCTCCAAATATTGCTCTTCCATAACCGATAGATCTGTTTCCACCAAGTCCAATATCCTGCAAAAGATTTAAAACAGCTTTTATATCTTTTTTTATTGTTTCATCAAAAAATAAAAAAAGTATAAATCCCTCTTTTAGAGAAATCACTTCCTCAAAATAAAGTCCCCCTGTTTCTCTTGTAGTTCCTCTTATCCTGTCAATAACTGCGTGAGGAACTGCCGTTTTGTCAAAAAGGGAAATTTGATTTTGCTTTTCCAGTTCTTTGTTCAGTTCCAATTCGTTTTTTATATTCCCGTCTAAAACATCTTTATAGATAGATAATTCAATATATCTGATCTTTTTCAATCTTTTGAAATCTGATGAGCTTTTCTTTTCTCTTTTCGCCTTTAGATTTGGCTTAGGAAGGTAATATTTGTCGTTTTCTCTTGGCAGTACGGAGCTTATCAAAAATGGAATATCTCCATTTCTAAATCTATCCAGCAGTTTGTTAAGCTTATCTTCCCCAAATAGTAGAAGATACCCCCAGCTTACTGCTCCAAAAATGGAATATGAGGAGGGAAGGTCTCTAAATAAAGAAAGCGGTTTTATATCTACTTTATATAGCCTCATTTATTCACCTTTAGAGAGATTTATTACTTTTTCAAAATTTTCTTGAACCTCTTTGATATTGTTGAACTCTTCTGTTTTTATTTCTTTTGAAATGTCAAGGAAATTATCTCTACTTTTAAACTCTACTTTAATATTTTTGAATATTACTCTTCCGTTACCTCGAGAACCGCCACCACCTAAAAAGTTTGATTGTAAAGCATCCATCGCTATAAAAACGTTTTTTAGATTAGAAATATCTTCATCCTTAAAAACTTCATAAGTCATTACAACTTTAAATTCTGACCCTGCAGGAACTCTCTCAATTGGTCTTGGTGTTGCACTGGAACTTATCCTGTTGATTACGTTTTCCGTTTTTATTTCAGTATATATATTTTCGCCTAAGTCTTTCCAATTCTCTATTGTGTTTTTTGAAGGATAAGCATCAGACACTTTTAATTTTACTGGTTCTTCTATTTTGTTGTTCTTATGTGCACCAAATATTTTACATACAACACATTTGCCACATCCACAAGGTTCGCCTTTATTTTCAGATACCCTATTATTAATCCATTCTAATAAACTCCTCATTTTGCCTTTTAAAGAAGATCCAGGTATATAAGGCATTCCTTCTTCTATCTTCCAATCATTTTCCTCGTGAGATAAATCTATAGGGAATGAAACTTTTATCACAGGATTGTCTAATCCACCTATCTCAAAATTTTCCTTTGAACCTCCTATATGTAATCCAGTTGTATTAATTAGATCTGCTTTTATTTTATAAATACCTTTGAATTGTAAACTCATAATTTTCACCTCCTGTTCTTTTCTAAATGTTTGGAATAAGCTACAATTGCTGTTATGAAGCTTTCTAAGGTTTTGAAATCTTTATGAACTTCGGATTTCTCAACAGCTTTTAGAAGAACTTTTAACAATTCGTAAAAATCATCGGGAAGTAATTTTTTTCCCATATTCTCACGACCATTAGCATAAGCCATTAGAACATATAATTCATAAATGATAGCTTTCCCTTCATTGGTAACTTTCTTTTTATTCCTTTCTCCAAGAAGTTTTATCATTGAAAAAATTTTTCTTAATTGAGTGGTTTTGAAATGTTCTTTTTTTAAAGTTTCTGCTATTTTTTCAGCCAACCCATTTGGAACAGCAAATTCTGAAGGATCTAAAACTTTGTGTAAAGGTTTGTTTTTTAGATCTTTTTCTAACTCCCTTGCAAATTTGAAAATTGAAAATTTTTCTTGAGTCTGCATCAGTTCCCTCCTAAATCGTCTTTAATATAAATAAACCCAATAAAACTAATTTTCTGACATCTAATTATTTCTTGTTTTTAATGCTATATAATTAATTAAAAATGTTAGTTTTTTTAAATTTTCTTTGTTTTTAATATCCATTAACAGCTCTACTGCTTTGTTCTTTACATCCTCGTCTTTAACATTTCTGGCTATGTAGTACTGAAGATAGGGATAAAACATCGGGTCAGGTTGGCTTTGGTAAGGGAATATTAGCCTGTTTGGAGTCCCTTCCTCTTTTAGAAACTGTTCCTTTAACCTGTGTATAGCAAATATAAACCCTCTTTGAAGTTTGTTATCTTTTTCTTTTATTTTTTCCACCCATTCATTAGCTATTTCTTTGATTGTCTCAATATCATCCCACGACAAAACATCACCTAAAGCACAAATACAATTTTTCCCACTCTTTTTGGCTATCTCTTCAACTTCCCCTGTTATATTTGCAGAGACTTTAATAGGGAATTTTGGTTTTGTCTGAAAATATCCGGCAGATACGGTTATATTTTGATTGTAGCATGTGTATTCCCTAAACTTTTCATTAATCATCTCGGCAATTTCTATTGCCTTATCCCATGGAGCAACTATAAAAAGATCATCCCCACCTGAATACAGTATATAAAACAGATTATCTATATCGCTGTTAGAGATCTGCTTTGTGTAATTTTTAGAAATATCTTCACAAATTTTATTCAGATATCCTGCAAAAAATAGATCTAACGATCTACTTAAGGTTGCAACTCTTGATATTGTATTGTTTTTCTTCAAACCTTCTGCAAAAAGTCTTCCTAAATTATCAACATCCATCCTAACAATTCCAATCCTATCATCACCCTCAGAAAATTTAGCTAATACACTGAATGGAGCTATATGTCCTTCTTTGAATTCTTCATCATTTTCCTTGATATCATTTGTAAGTTTTGGAACGGTCTTTCCCATAAACTTAAAACCTGTCGTAAAACTATCTATATCTGTACTGTTGATTTTAAGCAGATCTGTTGTTTCCGGATCTTCAAACATCTTTTTTAGATCTTCTTTTTTATCATTGCTGGTAAAGAGATAAACTATTCCAAAATTCTCAAAATCCACTAAATTTTTATCCTTTTTGAAATTGTCTGTTCTGTCTTTGGCAAAAATTAGATAGCTGGCTTTAGGAAGTATCTCTCCGATATCTCTAAATGTCTTACAAAGTTCACAGGAATCTTCTTGATTTTCTTCTATTAAATAGACTTGACATACAGGACATTTAATTTTGTTCCCTTCTATTTTTTCTGATCTTTCATTCAGGTATTCAAATATTGTTCCATTTTCTATAAGAGTATCAAATCTTCTCTTTTTAGCATTGTCTAAATTTTCATTTAATTTTTCCAGAACTTTAGGGTAATTTTCCATCATCTCCACAGGAGAATACTCATAACTTCCTATGGATAATCCAAGATCAGCCTCAAACGTAGAAGATAAAAACTCATCTATCTCTGTTTTTATCTGTGTCAGTTTTTCTCTATTTTGTTTGGTATTTGCTACTATTATCTCAAAGACACCTCCACCGCAATAAATAAGGTTTGATAATGGATACTCAAGTTCATCAAGGATATATCTTGCAAAAACTTCAGGAAGTAAAGCCACATAGAAACTTCTTCCTCTAAGGGTTTTAGCAACGCCTCCTTTACCCTCATAAACGTTATAAATAAAATTTTGTATTCCACTTATATCGGCTTTGATATGAAGAAATATCTTTGCATTTTCTGTTTCTTCTTGGAACTGGTTTATGCCTTTTTGAGTAAAAGCAGATTTACTAAAATCATAAAAACAACAGGCTACAGCTGACAAAACCCTTGAATGATCAAATAAGGATATATCTGGGTAGTGGTTTGAATAATTTTCTCTATCATAGGTGGAGGCCGGAATACACCACAGATATTTATAAAATATGTGATAGATTAGACTAAAAACTTTTTCTGGGTGTTTTTCAAATTTTAATCTTGAGTTTTTCAGTTTTTTATTAAATTCTTCTTTGAAATATTTCCACTGTTTTAAATATGAACCTAACTCTTCTTCTTCTCCTTTTTCCTTTCTTTCATAGATATCTGCATAAGCTTCCTCTAATGCTTTAGGAAAAATATCATCTGATAACTTTAAAGGCGATATTTTATAAAAATAATTTCTAGGCTGTGGTTTTTTATCCAACTCTAAATTTTCAAAAATGCTTCTAAGTCTTGGATTGTTTTGTGCAAATTTTTTTAAATCTTCTTTTTTATTTTCAGGCAGTATTTCTAAGTTAAAAATATTTTGTTCTTTTGCTCTTTCTGAAGAAGAAACCCAATCGGCTTTTTGTAAGAGGTGCTGTATATCGTTACTTGGGTTGTGGTGATATGTTCCTTCTGTTATAAGTTTTATTTCTTCTTCTGTGAATACAGACTTTAGCCCATCACTAAGCTCTTCCTTTAATATTTTGAAAGATAAAGCTGCGTGAGCACGGCCGAATATACTTTTATCTTCAGATGAAGTTTTCAGATTTGTGGCTCTATAGTAAAACTTCCCGATGTCGTGGAAAAGTCCGGCTAAGGCTATGAGATATTTATCTTTTTTCATACCTTCCCCTCCTTCAGTTATTAAATAACAGAAATCATGTTTATGTCAATCAACTG
>JALVEZ010000229.1 GCA_027030405.1 Hydrogenothermaceae bacterium
TATTGAAGGAAATACTGCAGCTCATATGAAATCTATATTGGTTGGAACAAACACATTTGTTCCAATAAAAGATGGAAAATTAATGCTTGGAACGTGGCAGGGAATATTTTTAGCAGAATTTGATGGGCCAAGAACAAGAAAGGTTATTGTTAAAGTTGTTCCTGATATAGTTTAAATTCTGTTATTTGCTTCCATATTTTTTCTTACAAACCATAGGGATAAAGCTACAAGGACTATTACACCAACTATAACTATAATTCCTTCAAATATTGAATTTGTATTACAAAACACACCAAAGGAACTATAAGGGTCACACTGTTCAGGGACGTTTTTATCAAAAGGATTTTGTTCGACTGCAAAATTAAATATATTTCTGAACATTTCCATTTTTTCAACCTCACAGGTTAGTATTTATTAAATAATTATATCTAAAATTTATTCTGATTGTTCTGGTTCAGGGAGAAATTTTGGATTTCTCAATATGCGTCTTTCCATTCTGAATCTTTCCAAATAATAAATAACTCTTGCTCCGATCAAAATAGAACTAAATCCCATATGAAGCCATAGTAAAAATGCAAATATTCCACTTAAAGAACCATAAATAGGGTTAACCGATGTACTGTAAATAATGATGTGGTTAAATAGAGCTTTTAAAAAATATAGAAAGAATGCAGAAAATACAGAAATCAAAACAGTATCAAAAAGATTTCTGCTTTCTCTGGGAGCAAGATAGTGATAAACAACAGCATAAATAATGAAAAACGAAAAAATAGTAATGATGTCTTTACTTCCAAAAATAGTTAAAATCACATCTTTAAGTCCAAGTTGTGTTGCAATGCTCATAAGATACTCTAAAAAAAATGTGTTTGATAATAGATCAAAAAATGAGGTTATAAAAAGTCCAATTATATATATGGCAACAATAATAAAATGGAATATAGGAACACCTAAAAGATAAACAATTGCAGTCCTTTTTATGCCTACATCTTTACCATCATAAACATAAACAAGTGCGTTGTGAAGTGTGGCAAATAGTCTTGTTGAGAAATAAAATGCAAGTAAAAATCCAAATACACCGAATATTGTTCTTTTTTCAGAAAGCATATTAAAAATAAACATTAAAAAATTTTGTGTAACTTTAGGAAAAAGTTGATTAACAATTTCAATAATCTTTTCCTGATTTATATGGGCTATTGTTGAAATAACAACTGTTAATACAATAAATAAAGGTAAAATAGACATTAATGCATAGTAGGATGTGGCAGCAGAATGGTATCCATAACCTTTTAAGAAATAATCAACAAAAGCCCTATAGCTACTTGAAATCAAGTTGTAGCCATAGGACTTTTCAGGGTTTATAGGTAAATAGTTATATGGATTGATTATATGAAGTATTTTATTCTTCAGCTTTTACCACTTCTTCTAATTTTTTTATTTTTTCTTCAACTTCTTCTAACATTTTAGTTTTTTCTTCTTCTGACATCTCTTCTTCTCTTTTTATAAGATTAGAAAGCTTTTCAACAACATCACTGATAAGTGCTTTACCTTTTTCTGCAATTTCAGCATCTTTTAACTGATCTTGAATTTCAGAAAGTTTTTCTAAAATTTCCTCTTTTTTATTTAATGCAACATATGTTCCA
>JALVEZ010000230.1 GCA_027030405.1 Hydrogenothermaceae bacterium
TATGATAAATTTTGAAAGTAACCTTGAAGTTACTGAAAAGTTACTTTTGTGTTACTCAGGAGGGATTTTTATTAGAAAGTAATAATTTGATAACCTTCTTTCACTAATTTTGCCAGACTCGGATGACCTTCAAATTCATCTAAAAATGGAACATTTGTCTTTGCAATTTCGTTTTTTACGTCAAAAGCTTTTGAACAGAAATCACATACACCTGTTATTTTATCTTTTACTTCTCTGTATAACTGATTGGCGATATGTTCTTCATTCTCAAGTTCTGGTATCCAGACAGTTCCTGCACCATCAAAAATTAGCTGAACTTCTATTCCCTCTTCTTTCATCTCTTTTACAGTTTCAAGGGCGTTGTAAAGCCTTCCCAATCCTTCGTGTGTTTCTTTATCTGCCAAAACTATTACTGCAACTTTATCCATCGTTTAATCCTCCTTTAACTTGTTTCTTTTAATATGGAGGATTTATAAATTTTTTACTGTAATCTAATTTACAAAATCACTCAGCACAGCAGGACAGTTTGGAGACATCTTTTGTGAATGTTTGTGCACACAGTTTTATTGATTCAGAGAGAGTAGGATAAACGTCTATGTTTTTTACAACGTCATCAACTGTCAGTTCGTATTTAACCAGAAGAACTGCTTTGTGGATTATGTCAGAAGCTTCAAGGCTGCACATATGTACACCTAATATGTTTCCTGTTTGTTTTTCTACTATCATTTTTACTATACCATAGGTTTTCTTCATAGCCTGAGCCCTTGGAACTTTATCAAAAGTTAGAATTCTAAAATCTATATCTATTCCTTTTTCTTTTGCCTGTGCTTCCGTTAGACCAACCCCTGCAATTTCAGGCTGTGTAAATATTGCGTGGGGAACAGAGGAGTAATCCATTTTTCTTTTATTTTCCAGAAGTGCATTTTCTCCTGCGATACCACCTTCAGCTGCTGCAACGGTAACAAGCATCATTTTTCCAACACAGTCTCCAGCAGAGTAAATATCAGGATTTGTGGTTTGCATAAACTCGTCAGTTTTTATAAATCCTCTTTTGTTTGTCTCAACGCCAACATTTTCAAGTCCAATATTCTCCGTATTTGGGATTCTTCCAGTCGCCACCAATAAATCTGTTCCTGTTATAAACTTTTCTTCCCCGTTAACCTCAATAACAACAGATTTTTCTTTTCCACTTTTATATATTTCTTTAACTTTTATGCCTGTTAAAATCTCCATACCTTCTTTTTCAAGGGCATTCCTTAAAACCTGCCTTGCCTCAGGTTCTTCTCTGAAAGCTATATCAGGCAGAGCCTCAAGAACTGTTACCTTTGAACCAAACCTTAAAAATATCTGGCCGATTTCAAGCCCAACGGCACTTCCACCTACTACAATTAAATGCTCCGGAAGATATGTGATGTTTAAAATTTCTCTGTTTGTCATAAAATCCACATTCTCCAAACCTTTTATCGGAGGAACAGAAGGTCTTGAGCCTGTTGTAATTACTGCTTTGTGGTATCTGATTTCTTCTCCATTTACTTTTATAACTCCGTTTTTAACAAACTCACCTTTTCCTTCTTTATACTCAATAGAAGGATAGGCTTCTAAAACATTCCAGTATTTTTCTTTTCTAAGCTCAT
>JALVEZ010000231.1 GCA_027030405.1 Hydrogenothermaceae bacterium
ATGAGGTAAAAATTGATAAAGTTTAATAAATATTTAAAAGATAAATATGGTGGTAGAATTCAAAAAATTTCCATTGATGCAGGATTTACATGCCCTAATAGGGATGGAACAAAAGCTTCTGGTGGTTGCACATTTTGTAACAATATATCTTTTAGCCCATATGCCATGACAAAACAGGCAGTTGAGGAACAGATAGAAAAAGCAATGGGCTTTTATAAAAATAGATTTAAAAATGTAAAAGGGTTTTTAGCCTATTTTCAGGCTTATACTAATACTTATGCACCAGTTGAAAAATTAAGAGAAATATACGACAAAGCTATGGAATATGATGAAATAATCGGAATGTCTATTGGAACAAGACCAGATGTGGTTCCAGATGAAGTTTTAGATCTTATTGCAACTTACACGATAGATAAACCCGAAATATGGGTGGAATACGGTCTTCAAACAGCAAATCCAAAAACATTAAGAAGTATAAATAGAGCTCACGGAGTGGCTGATTTTGTTGACGCAGTTCTAAGAACCAAAAAACGACCTAATATAAAGGTATGTGCACACATGATAGTAGGTCTCCCTGGAGATGAATACGAGGACTATATAGAAACCGTAAAACTTATATCATCTCTTCCTGTTGATGGTATAAAAATACATCCTCTCCATATAGTTAAACATACGGTAATGGAAAAACAGTACGAGAGAGGAGAAATTCAAACACTTACTCTTGAAGAATATGCCAAAATCGTAGCAGATCTGATTGAATATCTTCCTGAAGATATGATTGTCCATAGACTTACAGGAGAGGCACCTGACGATGAATTGGTCGCACCTGACTGGTGTTCTCCAAGAAGGAAACAAGAAGTTCTCCAATCTATCGAGTCAGCGATTTCTCTGAAAAAAGCAAACCAACTTCTAACCTTGAAAAATTGATTCATTAATCGAAGAGAAGTTTAAGGTTGACTTTTGATTTCATCTACTATACTTTATAGTATATAAAATTTCAGGGAAAGAAAATGAGATATTTAATACTGTTGTTAGCATTGATTACTTTTTCATACGGAGAAACTGTTCAAGATCTGATAAAAATAGCACAGGAGAAAAATCCTGAACTCAAAGCCATTCAAGAAAAACTAAAATCTTACCAATACAAAAAGCAGTTTGAAGGTAGTCTGGACGATCCGATTGTATCAATAAACATAAACGATATACAGCTCTTTAATGAGCCTTTTAACAGAACGATAGAACCAATGCAGAACATAATGTTTGGATTTTCACAAAAAATTCCATATTCAGGAAAGTTAGATCTTAAAAAAGAGATAGTTCAAAAGATTTACGATTCTACATATTACCAGCTTTTATCAAAAGAACTGAAAATAAAAAGAGATATCTATAACTTATCTTATTCTATCTGGGACATTCAGGAAAAGTTAAAAATAATAGACCAGTATAAACAGATCGTGGAACAAACAATAGATTTATCTAACACGCTTTACGCAGTAGGGAAGTCAACGCAGGGAGATGTTCTAAATGCTCAGGTTTATTACACACAACTATTAGAAAAAGAAATTTTTCTGAAAAATTTAAAAAAGCAAAAGTTAGCACAGCTCAAAAAAGTTGTGAATGAAAG
>JALVEZ010000232.1 GCA_027030405.1 Hydrogenothermaceae bacterium
AAGGAGAAAATAACAGATTACCTGAAAGAAAAAGGAATTGGCGAGAAAACAATAAATTTCAGACTTAGAGACTGGAATGTATCAAGGCAGAGATACTGGGGAACGCCTATTCCTATCATTTACTGTGAAAAATGTGGAACAGTTCCAGTTCCAGAAAAGGATCTGCCTGTTGT
This sequence comes from Hydrogenothermaceae bacterium, assembly GCA_027030405.1. Taxonomy (GTDB): domain Bacteria; phylum Aquificota; class Aquificia; order Aquificales; family Hydrogenothermaceae; genus JALSSE01. The sequence continues at coordinate 174 of JALVEZ010000232.1, forward strand.
TTTACCTGAGAATGTTGAGTTTACAGGAATGGGAAATCCACTTGCTCAGGTGAAAGAATTTGTTAACACAACCTGCCCGAATTGTGGAGGACATGCCCACAGAGAAACAGACACAATGGACACGTTTTTTGATAGCTCGTGGTATTTCTTAAGATATTGCGATCCAAAAAATGAAAACCTCCCATTTGAAAAAGAAAAAGCAGACTACTGGATGCCTGTTGACCTTTATATTGGAGGAATAGAACACGCAGTTCTGCACCTTCTTTATTCAAGATTTTTCACTAAATTTTTAGAAAATATTGGAATGGTTGATGTTGTTGAGCCTTTTGAAAAACTACTTACTCAAGGTATGGTTTTGAAGAAATGGATAAAAATAGAACAGTTATTAGAAATATTAGGTTTAGATGAGAACTCTACAGTAAATGAGCTTGTAGCTAAATTAGGCGAAGAAAAAGATTTAGGGGAAATTGGAAATCTATCTATAAAAGAATTTTTAGAACAAAACCATCTGACGGTAAATGACAATGCAAAACTGCTTTTTGAAAAGTTAGGATTAAACCTAAGAACTTTAAAAGAGTTTGAGGACAAGTACGGAAAAGCAGACAAAATGTCAAAATCAAAACATAACACAGTTGATCCAGATGAGATGATAGAAAAATACGGAGCTGACACGGTAAGGCTTTACATCTTGTTTGCAGCACCACCTCAGAATAATTTTGACTGGATAGATAGCGGAGTTGAAGGTGCAAACAGATTTTTAAGAAGAGTTTGGAATCTGATTATGTCTAACTTAGATACGGTAAAAAATGTCAGCTACTCAAAAGGAGATTTCAAAAATTTAGATGAAGAAAGTAAGAAAATCAGAAGAAAACTTCATCAAACCATAAAGAAAGTTAATGAAGACATCGTAAGAGAATATCAATTCAACACGGCAATTGCCTCAATTATGGAACTGTTAAACGAACTTCAATCTTATAAAGCAAAAAATCCAAAAGTTTTAAAAGAAGCATTTGAAAATATGATTCTTTTACTTTCACCTTTTACACCTTTTATCGCAGATGAACTGTGGAGAATGTTAGGAAAAGAAGGATACACAATTCAACAGCAGTTCCCTGTTCCAGATGAAGAAGCTCTGGTAGAAGCAACAAAAGAAATTCCTGTTCAGGTAAATGGAAAAGTTAGGGCAACTATAACAGTTCCTTCAGATGCAGATGAAGAGACTGTAAAACAGATAGCTCTAGAAAATGAAAATGTGAAGAAATGGACGGAAGGTAAAAATATAGTAAAGATTATTTTCATAAAAGGAAAAATTTTAAATATAGTCGTGAAAGGTTAAATATTGAAAAGAATTTTAGCATTTTTAGTTACTGTCTTAGTTTTGTGTTCAATTTCTTTTAGTAAAGATGTTAAATTTGAATACGATCAGCTACCAGACTACAATTTTGATA
>JALVEZ010000233.1 GCA_027030405.1 Hydrogenothermaceae bacterium
GGGTTTGCATTTCTGAATTTAATACGATTTAAAAAAGTTTTTCCATTTAATCTTAACGGATAACCTATTATTTCATCAACAAAACTGTGAGAAGCTACGATTATCCCTTCAAAATCTATTATTACTTTTCCTTCTGGATTATTATTTATAAAGGTTTCAATTTGCTCTCTAATGAAACTTCCATCTAATCTTCCACCGAGGTATTCAGACCCTAATATATCAAGCAACTTTAACTCAAGTTTGTTTTCCATTTTCTCTCACCTCTCTTCTGGTTTATTGAAATTTTCCCAGAAGATCTCAATGTTAATATAATAATAACCTTTTTCAGATGGAATGCAAAATGTCATATTAAAAATCTTCGAATAAATCCTCAAAATTCTCTAATTCAAAATCATTGGTATCATCTTTTCTAATTAACTCCATTAGTACGTCAAATTCATAATATTGGAGCGTATCCATAGGAACTTCTATAATCACTATCGATCCCTTCCAACCGAACTTTAGTTGCTTTGGTATGGTGGTGATTGTTGGATTTTCTTTCCCAGTACCAGTAAATTGAACAAGCCCGTTATTTGATACTATTATCATACGACCTCGCAAATATTTAATAAATTCTTTAATAGCATACAAACCAAATCCAACATTATTAATTGTTCCGTATATACCTTCTTTAGTAGCTCCAGTAACATTCCTTTCTATTGCCTTATTTATGGCTTCTATCTCGTTGTTTAAAGAATAGTTTCTTGATAAAGTTTCTTTAAAACCAACACCTGTATCTAAAACAGTTAACTGAACATAACCAGTAGTGTTACCTATCTTCCTATTCGGATATACCTGACCGTTTATTATGGCTCCTATTAAGGAACCAGAATGGTCAAAAATGTTTGAAACTAATTCTTGAAGAATAAAAGCAATATATTTACCTGTTTCTTCGTCATTTAGATATAATTTTAGATATTCAATTAACTCTTTTGTCTGAAAAGAAATATGTTGTAAATCACGAGATATTTTCATAGGATAAACTGTATCACGAGCTAATTTTTGTCCGTCTTGCTCTAAAATATACTTATTAACTTTAGGTTCAGAGGATTTCTTAAATTTTATGTTTGTAAGTCCCGTTAAAGCCTTAAAGATTGGTATATAACATGCGTCTATAAATTTAACATTATAAAAATCTATTATTAAACTTCCCCTTTGTTCTGCTGATTCAAATATTTTATCGATTAATAAAGATAGAGTATCAATATCTAAGTAGATTTCTCTTTTTAGTTTGAGAGTCCCCTCCATAAAAATCTCCAAAATGATTTTATTTTTGTTTTTTCTAAAATTATTTTAACTCAAAGTTATAGAATCTCCAATTTTACCAAATAGTAAAACTCTTAAACTGTCCCATTTTTTTCGGGCAAAGTGAAAACCAGTTTTTTAATGTGTCTGGGACACCTTTTTAATTATTGAGTATCAAGAGTTTGCGAAGGTGGGGGTGTCCCATTTTTTTCGGAAATTATATATAAATAGGCGGAGGGTGAGGGATTCGAACCCCCGGAGGGCTGTTAACCCTCAAGTGATTTCAAATCACCCGCCTTCGTCCGCTCGGCCAACCCTCCACAGCGGAAGTATA
>JALVEZ010000234.1 GCA_027030405.1 Hydrogenothermaceae bacterium
TCTTCGTGATACTTCTTCCCAATCAAGCACTGACCAAAAATCTTTGATAAAATCAATTTTTCTATTTTGATGTTTTAAATAATGAGCGTGCTCCCACAAATCAAGGACAATAAGTGGATAACCTTTATCAATATCTGACATAAGAGGATTATCGTGATTCTTTGTGGTAAGAATATCTAATTCATTGCTTTCATTAATAACGAGCCACACCCAACCAACACCAAAGAATTCAAGAGCTGCTTTTGTAAATTCAGCCTTAAAATCCTCAATCATTCCATATTTTCTATTAATGAGTGTCATTAATTCCTCTGAGGGTGTTGTCATTGAATCACTGAGAAGTGTCCAATATAAGGTATGATTATAATGGCCACCACCATTATTACGGATAGCGTCATTGAATTTTTCAATATTCTCAAAAATATCTTCAATACGACTAAAATCATAACCTCCTTCTACAAGAGCTTTGTTAAGCTTTTCAACATATCCCCTATGATGCCCTTGATGATGAACCTTCATTGTCTTTTCGTCAATGTAGGGTTCGTAGGCTGAATATGGTCTTTTGCAATCTGGTAATACAAACATAACTTAAGTATAAAACAATAGTTTTTTTGTTACAAGAAAAAAATATTTTGCACCACGCATTTAAATATTTTCAATATTCTTCATAAGAATAGCAAATTAACATTATTACGCTATACTGAACATATGAAATACGACACAGAAATATATGATGTTATCGTTATCGGTGGAGGGCCAGCGGGAATGATGGCGGCTGGAACAGCAGCAAAAAACGGGAAAAAAGTTCTCCTTCTTGAAAAAAACAATGACCTTGGTGAAAAACTAAAAATAACCGGTGGTGGACGGTGTAATATCACTAATTACGAATTAGATAATAGAAAATTTTTAGAACACTTTGGTGAAGCGGGTAAGTTTCTCTTCTCACCTTTTTCGCAATTTTCCGTAAAAGAAACCTTTACTTTTTTTGAACGGAAAAAACTTCCCCTTGTGATACAAGCACGAAATCGTGTATTTCCTCAATCAGAAAAAGCCTACGATGTATATCTTATTCTTAAAAAATTTCTCAAGGATAACGGTGTAAAAATACTCCTCAATTCACCGGTGTATAAAATAAATAGAAAATCAAACGAAATTATTTCTGTTGATACAAAAAATACACGATTCACTGCAAAAAAATATATTCTTGCTGTGGGGGGTGTTGCTGCACCAGAAACAGGATCAACAGGAGATGGTTTTAAGTGGTTAGAAAAACTGGGGCATAGTATTCATTCACCAAATCCCAATATTGTTCCTCTTCGTTCCAACGAAACATGGGTTAAAAAAATATCGGGAACAAGTCTTTCCTTTATGAAAATCACTTTTTTTGTAAATGATACCAAAGCATTTTCACGAACAGGGAAAATTCTCTTCACACATTTTGGTCTTTCTGCACCACTTATTCTGAATAGCGCAAAAGATGTAAAAAAACTTCTCGACCAAGGTCCTGTGCGCGCAGAAATAGATCTTTTTCCAGACACCAACCTTGGCTCATTAGAAAAACGCGTTCTAAAACTCTTTGAAAAAACAAAAAATAAAAATCTTAAAAACGCACT
>JALVEZ010000235.1 GCA_027030405.1 Hydrogenothermaceae bacterium
TCAAAAAGCAAAAAATTTAGTCCTTATAAGAAGATTGTTAAAGAGCTCATAAAAAAATCCTATTCAACGCCTGCAATTATTGTTTATTCTGGGGTTTCGAATATTGGCAAAAATAGTTATATAGTAGTAAATAAAGGCCATTTCTTAATTATTGATTTTGGTATTGGCTTTCCGGATATTGATGCGTATGGTGTAGAAGGTATTACCCCCGATTTGGATTTCATCGAAGAAATAAAGAACTATGTAGATGCTGTTGTCTTAACACATGCTCATTTAGATCATGTTGGTTCTTTACATTATTTGGTTAAGAAATTAAAGAATATTCCTGTTTATGGCAGTAGGTTTACTATTGAATTTATACAAAACAAGCTTAAGAAACATAAACTACATAAAAATATTCAGCCTTTTATTGTAAATTCTGGGCAAAGTGTCAAGGCAGGCAGTTTTACAGTACATTTTGCGCATGTAACACACAGTATTCCTCATAGCATGATGGTAGCAGTAGATACTGATTATGGAAAAATTGTTTATACCGGTGATTATAAATTTGATGAAACGCCTATAAATGAGCCGCCTACGGATATAAAAACAATACAAAAATGGGCAGAATCTGGTATTGCGGTTTCTTTACTAGACTCTACAAATGCTTTTGAGCAGGGACATTCTAAATCTGAAACTCTAATAATGAATGCTTTAGAAGAGATTATTGCAACAAGCAAAGGAAAAACTATTATTGGCCTGTTTTCTTCCCTTGTTTCCCGCATGATTGGAATTATAGAAATAGCTAAAAAATTGAATAAAAAGGTCGCCTTTACAGGCAGAAGCATGGAAGAGAATATTAAAATAGCTAAAAGAATAGGCTACTTAGTTGCAGATAGAGATGTACTTATACCTCTTTCTGATATTAGCAAATACGACGAAAAACAGCTTGTTATTTTAGCAACTGGTAGTCAGGGTGAGCATATGGCAGCATTAACAAGAATGGCTAGGGGTAAACATGAGCAAGTTAAATTAAAGAGTACTGACACTATAGTTTTATCTTCTTCGGTTATTCCAACAAATGTTGTGCAGGTGCAGCAGTTAATGGACCTGTTATCTTTTACAGGGGCTAGAATTATCAATAGTAAATTAATGGATGTGCATGTTAGTGGCCATGCTTATCAAGAAGAAATGGTAGAAATGGCAATGCTGCTAAAATCTAAATTTTACATACCGGTTCACGGATATCCGTCCTTCTTATTTCAGCATAAAAGACTGCTAATGGAGCATGGTATACAGTCCAATCAGATTTTTGTTCCAGCAGAAGGATCTATATACTTTTTAGATAAGGATAAATTACGAACTCGCCGTAAATTGCAGATAAGCGGGCAGCCTATAATTGGAGGTGACTTAATAGACAAAAAGGATCCAATTATAGAAAACAGAAAAACATTAGCCTCTTCAGGATATATAGCTGTTATTGTTAATAAAAAAAGAGGTATAGTTTTTGTTACAGCTAATGCAGTTGTTCCAAAAGACAAGCAGAAAGAATTGAAGGAAAATGTAAGGATTTTAGTTAAAGATATTATTAAACAGCAAAAAGGAGTATTAATCAGGGGGGCAGACAAG
>JALVEZ010000236.1 GCA_027030405.1 Hydrogenothermaceae bacterium
TTGCTTGATTTTCAAGCATTTTTGTATTCATTGCAGGGGCTATAACGATAGGCCTTTCATAAGCAAGGGCAACAGTTGTTAAAAAGTTATCTGTAATGCCCATTCTGATTTTTGCCATACTGTTTGCAGAAGCAGGCGCAATGACAAAACTGTCAGCCCATCTTGCGAGATAGATGTGTTCTAATCCTGTTTCTCCTGCCCTCCAGTCTGATAAAACTTGATAGTTTGTTAAAGCTCTAAATGTGAGTTCACCAACAAACTCTTTTGCAGAAGGTGTCATTATGACACGAACATTAGCAAGTTTTTTCTGAAAATGTCGAACAAGCTCACATGCTTTGTAGGAAGCTATTGATCCTGTTACACCTATTAGAATATTTTTATTTTTTAACAATTCAGCCCTCTTTTGAAATAAAAATGTTACGATATATATTATATATTAGCTTATATATAAGGCTAAAATAAAGCTTGAGGGTGAGTTATGAGAAAAAAATTATTACCTTTATTTTCAATTTTTTTAATGATTTTATTTATTCAAAATCCATCAAAAGCATTAAGTTTTGGAAGCAGTGATATTACAGAACCATGGTCAGATTATTGGGGGGATGCTATAAAAACTTTTGTTGACACAGGTTTAATAGATGAAAATGACTTAGAAGACTCTTCAGATATTTTTCCATCTCCAGATGTGGAAGGAGTAGATGGAAAACTTTATGTTATGCCAAAGGCTTTGTTTTTTGGAACATGGCCAAAAGGTGTAAGGTCTATAAAACTTCCTGTTGTTGTAACTAATGATGGAACTCTCCCTCTAACTATTTATGATTTAAAGCTTGAAGGAGAACATCCTGATGATTTTAAGATAGAAGAGGATGAGTGTGAAGGTGAAACTTTAAGCAATCTTGACACATGTACTATAAGAATTTCTTTTAAACCAAAAGCAATGGGAACAAGAAAGGCAAAACTTAGAATAAAATATGCGAAAGCTAAAATAACTCCACCATTTGGACAATTTAAATCAGAATATGTAAAACTTATGGGAATAGGAATACCAACAGATCCAGGAGATATTTTAGATGAATGTGATTTTGATGATTTATGGAAAGGAAAATGTGGTGATTTCGGAGATATAGGAGATATAGGCGATGTTTTTAAACTTTCACAAGAAGAAGATCCTGAAGTTATTAAAGCTCAAAGCACAGAGCCAAATGCCGGTGGTTGTTCCATGGCTTTAAATCCTTCAGCATTACCTTTATATCTCATAGTTCCAGCATTATTCTACATAAGAAGAAAATTAAACAAATAACATAAAAAGCCCTCAGATGAGGGCTTTCATTTATGAGATAAAGGGAGGTAGCTTATGTTACAGGAAATCCAATCAAATCGATCCTTTGAAGAAATCTTAAATATTTTTGAACAAAAAGCTAAAGAAAAAGGGTTTGGAACTTTAAAAACGTATAATTTTAACGAGATCTTAGAAGGGAAAGGCTTTCCTATAAAAGAAAAAATTGTAGTATTTGAAATATGTCATCCAGCTTATGCTCAAAAAGTTTTAGAAAAAAGACCAGATATCGCCTCTTTACTTCCTTGTAGAATCTCAATAAGAGAAA
>JALVEZ010000237.1 GCA_027030405.1 Hydrogenothermaceae bacterium
TCAAAAAAAATTTTTTTAAGAAGAAATTGGAAGAAGTTCTTTTTCTTCTTTATAAGAAAAGATTAATAAACAATAGCATATTAAAAAAATTTATATTTAGATTTATTATTAAAAAAATAAATATAAATAATTACTACCAAATAATCTCAGAAATTTCTAGACATATTATATATAATTCTCTATATAATAAGAAAACCATCACAAGTCTAATAAGACATTTAAATGAAGGGCATCGGGTACTAGTTATTAGTGCTTCTCCAGAACTAGGGATAAGGGTTCTTTTAAAGAATCTTATTGGAAGCAGAATAACACAATTAGAAGTAATAGGTAGTAAATTAAAGATAGATTCATCTAACTATATCATAGGACTTGCTGATAATTGCCACTCAAATAAAAAAAAAGAAGCGCTCATAGCACGAGGAATTAATTTTATTGATATTTTTTACACGGATTCAATAGAGGATATGCCTGTTGCATTAATGTCCCGAAAAGTTTACCTAGTCGATCGAATTACTGGGGATTTGTATGAATGGAAGAAAGAAGAAATTTTTCCCTGTAGCTAAACCAAATTTATCCGATCTAGAAAGACGATATCTTATTGAGGCATTTGATTCCGGCTGGATTTCTTCATTAGGTGACTTCATATATAAATTCGAAGAAGAATTTGCAAAATTCATTGGGGTTAAATATGCCCTTACTACATCGAGTGGTACAGCTGCCTTGCATTTAGCACTAGAGGCCTGTGAAATCGGGTCGGTTGATGAAGTAATCTTACCAGACCTTACTTTCATAGCAACAGCAAATGCTGTGCGTTATACGGGTGCAAAGCCTATTTTCGTTGACGTTGAAAGAGAAACGCTTTCAATCTCTCCAGCAGCGATTGAAAATTCTATTACCAACAGGACAAAAGCTATAATCCCGGTACATCTTTATGGTTTCCCTGCGGATATGGAAAGGATAATGAATATAGCTGATAAGTACAATTTAGTGGTGATTGAAGATGCGGCTGAGGCCCATGGTGCTGAATTTAACGGAAAAAAAGTTGGTAGTTTTGGACATATAGGTATTTTTAGTTTTTATGGTAATAAAATAATAACTACTGGTGAAGGAGGCATGGTTGTAACAGATAATAAATACTTATTTGAGCGAATGAAGCATCTTCGAGATCATGCTATGGATAAAGATAAAAGATATTGGCACAATGAAGTCGGATTTAATTACCGCATGACGAATTTACAAGCTGCAATAGGATTAGCACAACTTAGTAGAATTGAAACCTTTATAGCAAAGCGCCGATCAATACATAAATGGTATTCTCAAATTTTAGATTCTACAAAAGGGTTGCGTATTTTAGAAGAGAGGCCCAACACAAAAAGCGTGTATTGGATGGTGAGTTTAGTAATGAGTCTTTTTACAGAGGATTCCAGAAATGCCTTTATGTCCGACCTCCGCGCATTAGGGATAGATACTCGTCCTTTTTTCTATCCAATTTCATTGATGCCTATGTACAAACAACAAACTTGGAATCCTATTGCATACGAAATCTATAAGAAAGGGGTAAACTTACCCACTTATCACAGTCTTACCAAAGAAGATGTA
>JALVEZ010000238.1 GCA_027030405.1 Hydrogenothermaceae bacterium
TGCAAACTGTTGTGTCGTAGCTGTTAGGTAAAGCTGTTTCAAACTCATCTGCAAAACTCTCATCTGTGTTATTAAATCCTAATCTATCATCTGATATATAACCTTCAGATACAAGTGAACCTAATAAAATTGCTTCTTGTTCTGAAATCAGGTCAGCAGAAGAATCGATCTTATTTTCCCTACTTATTACTACATATTCCCCAGCTTTAACTTTATCTAAAGTTTTCCATTGATATACAGGTTTTCCATCTTTTCCTTGAGACCATATTAAAACAGGATGATTAAAACTACCTTCGATTTCATATCCTTCTTCAGTTTCTATTTTTATAGTTTTATGTTTCCCGCTGTTAAAGAACATATCAGAACTGTTTATTTCTTTATTTAAAGATTGAACTTTTATATCTATAGGATTGTCTGAGTTCTCTTTGCTGTTAGGAACTATATCTTTTATTTTGATCAATCCTTTATTTGTATGAATCAATGTATCTCCAGTAACACAGTATCTCATTGCAGCAGGAGGATCACCGTCTATAGAACCGAAGTTACCTTGTCCTTGAACAAGAGGATATCTTAAAGTAAAATCCTGTGCCATTCTAACGAGTGCATCATAAACGGCACTATCTCCATGTGGATGGTATTTCGCTATTACGTTACCTACTGTTCTTGCAGATTTTTTAAATGCTTTATTAGGATGCATACCTTCTTCATGCATAGCATACAAAATTCTTCTCTGAACAGGCTTTAAGCCGTCTCTAACATCTGGGATAGCCCTACCAACAATAACTGACATTGCATAGTCTAAATAGGCAGACTTTACCTCTTCTTCGATAGGTTGTTTGATAATTTCTGACATTTATGACACTCCTAAAACGGTTATTTTTTGTAAAATACAGCTTTATATTTTACCATATTTTAGCGTTTAGATTTTAGCCTGAAATGTTGAAAAATAAGACATTTTATGAGAAATTTATCGTCCTTTCCCTTTTTAAATTTTAGTATTGTGGGATGTGAGCTTTTCTTTTAAATTCGTTTGCAGTTGCATTTAATATCTGAATCATCTCTTTTTGAACTCTTTTTATACATTCATAAGCTTTTTTATTTTTCGGTTTGTATAGTTGAATAACCTCTTCCAAATCCTCTGTCATAATAACCACATCATGACCATCTTTATAAATAGCTATTCTACAGGGGGCAATTAATCCGATAGGTTTAAAATAACCTACACCATTTTTTAATCTTTCTTTACTGCACAAAAGATGAGTTTTATAGGGAGTTTTTGAATTTATAGTTTTATCTACATTAAGCGTATGAATAATATGCCAGTTGTTCTGTTCGATCTTTTCTACCAACTTTGCATTTACCCTGTCAAAATTAGCATTTTCCAAAACTACATAGTAATATCCACTTTTATGATCAACAAAATCTTCCCAGGAAAAAGATTTATAGGAAAATATTAAGGTGAGCATTATGAGAAACATGTATCTTAAACTTTTTATATTCATGGCAATAACCTCCTTTAGATTTATATATCTAATATATGTCAAATGTATTTTATGATTAATATATTTTTTCTTATATGCTTATAAATATA
>JALVEZ010000239.1 GCA_027030405.1 Hydrogenothermaceae bacterium
CAGCAGATTTTATTTTTCCAAATGTCTGGCACGAGCTTAAAAGTAGTATTGTTGGGATTGCCGCTAAAAGAAATTTTTTCACTTTTCTCTCCTAACTATCATCACAGGTATAGGAGAATTTTTTACGACTTTTGAAGCCGTTGTTCCAAGGAATATTCTTTTAACAACAGATGTTTTTCTTCTTCCTAAGATAACCATATCAGGTTTAACATCTTCAATAGCATCTAATATTGCTTTAGAAGGTTTTTCTTTTATAATCTCAAATGAAACTTTTATTCCATCTCTTTCTTCTAATTTATTTTTCAGTTCTTCTAATATTTTTATTTTTTTTTGTAAGACTTTTTCATAAACAGATTTAAAATGTGCAAAACTTTCATCTGTATCTGCATGTACTATAACCAGTTCTGCTTTTAAAGTAGTTGCTATAAATTCTGCAACTTTCAAAGCTTCCTGCGAATTTGGGAGAAAATCATATCCTAAAAGAAGTTTTTCTAATTTTTTAAGAGGATTTCCTTTTACCACAAATACGGATCTATCGGACTTTTCTATTATCTTTTCTGCCGTTGTTCCTAAAAGAAGTGTGTCTAAAAGTCCGTGCTTGTGACTTCCTATCGCAATAAAGTCAACATTTTTTTCCTGTGCAACATCAAGGATCGTATCAACCACTTCCCCTGTCTGGACGATAATTTCATGGTCTATACCTTCGTTTGTGAGGGATTCAGATATTTCTTCTAATTTCTGTTTTGCAAATTTTTCAGCTTCTTCCTGAGCTCTTAAAATGGCTTCGTATTCCTCAGGTGATATAAGAAGTTCTGTTCCTTCTTCGTAAAACATTATCGGTGGTTTTTCTATCACATGAAGAATGTATAGTTTGTTCCCGAAATTTTTACTGAAAAATTTTGCAGACTCTATTACAGAGTCTGTAATCTCGGAAAAATCAATTGGTACAAGTATCCCTGTGCACTCGATTTTAAATTCCATTCTATTTTCCTTGTAGTTTGTCTTTTGCGTAATCCATTAAGCCGCCTGCTTCCATAACTTTTTGTAAACTTTCTGGAAGAGGTTTTATTTTGTATTCTTTTCCTTTTGTTACGTTTCTAACAATACCTTCTGCTAAATCTATTTCTAAAATAGAACCTTCATCTGTTTCTTTTGCGATTTCTGGTGATTCAATAATAGGTAATCCTAAGTTAATAGCATTTCTGTAAAAGATTCTTGCAAAACTTTCTGCAATAATAGCTCCAATTTCTGCACCTTTTAAAGCTAATGGAGCGTGTTCCCTTGAAGAACCACAACCGAAGTTTTTACCTGCAACTATAATATCGCCAGGTTGAACTTTGTTAGGAAATTCTGGATCAATATCTTCCATAACGTGTTTTGCTAACTCTTTAGGATCTGTAGTGATAAGATATCTTGCTGGGATAATTTCGTCTGTGTTTACGTCATCACCGAATTTCCAAGCTTTTCCTTTTATTGCCAATGTTGATTCCTCCTTATCGAAAATGTAAACTTATTATAACAAATTTATATTTTTTATAGTAGGAGTGGTTAGATGAAAGTCTATTTTTTTGAAATTGAGGACTGGGAAAGGCTTTATTTAGAGAAGAAGATACAGGACAAGGGTCTTGATGTTGAAATGAAATTTTTTAAAGAACCTTTAGATGAAACTAATGTTGAACTATACAGTGATGCTGAAGCTATAAGTGTTTTTATATATTCAAAAATAACAAGAGAAGTTATAGATAAAATGCCTAACTTGAAATACATCGTTACACGTTCCACAGGTTATGACCATATTGATGTTGAGTATGCAGAGAAAAAGGGAATAATCGTTGCGAATACTCCAGGATATGGTAATAACACAGTAGCAGAATATACATTCGGTCTAATACTTGCCTTGGCACGTAAATTTAAGCCTATGATAGAAAGAACATCAAAAGGAATATTCACGAGGGACGGTCTTACAGGTATAGATCTTATGGGCAAAACTATAGGAATTATTGGATTAGGGCATATAGGTAGTTATGTTGCAAGAATTGCCCATGGATTCGGAATGGAAATTTTAGGATACGATAGACACAAAAGACAGGAATTAATAGACAAATATGATGTTAAATATGTGGGGTTAGAAGATTTACTCAGATATTCTCATGTTGTTACACTTCACGTTCCTTATAATAAATCGACTCACCATCTAATAAATAAATTTAACATAAAGCTTATGAGACTTGATGCCATGCTGGTAAACACCTCAAGAGGTGCTGTTGTTGAGATGGAAGCCATCGTTGAAGCGTTAAGGGAAGGAAGACTTGCAGGTGGTGTAGGTCTGGATACTTTTGAGGCAGAAGATGTCATCATCGAGGAAGAATTCTTAAAAAGAGACGATATTCCTGCAATCAAACTGAAAAAAGCAATGGAAGCTTATTATGTTCTCCACGCTGAAAATGTAATTGTGTCACCTCACAACGCTTATAACACAAAAGATGCTTTATACAGAATTCTTGATATAACAATTGAAAATCTTTTTTCCTGTCTGATAGAAGGAAAACCTAAGAATATTGTAACTTCTACAAGCTGTTAAGGAGTTCTTTGAGTTTTAAAGCATTTTTAGGAGCAAATGCATTGTAGTCGTTATTAAAATATACAAAGCATTCATTTGCTCCTGAATTTTTTATTCTGTCTGCCCAGAATCTGAGTTCTTCATCGCTGTAATCATAGTTATACCATTTCTTTCCGTGGAATCTAACATATATATAATCTGTAGTTTTTACTAGATCTTCTGGAAGTTTCGGTGAGCTTATAGAACAAAAACATATATTGTGTTCCTCTAATGATTTATAAACTTTATCATTCCACCAGCTAATATGCCTGAATTCCACGACATTTTTATAATTCGGATTCAGCTGTGAAATGATTCTTTCTAAATTTTGCTCAGAATAATGAAATGAAGGTGGAAGCTGAAATAGGAAAGTGCCTAACTTTTCATTCAGATTATCTGCCACAACAGAATAAAACTTATTTATCAACCGTTTCGTGTTTTTAAATTTTCTTAAATGGGTGATTTCTTTGTTTACTTTTACTGAAAAGATAAAGTTTTCAGGTGCTTCTTTATACCATTTTTTTATGGTGCTTTCTTTTGGGAAATGATAAAAGGTAGAATTAATCTCGACTGTATCAAATACTGAAGAGTAATACTGAAACCATTGATTAGGTTTCAACTCTTCAGGATAAAATTTACCTTTCCATCCCCAATAAAAATATCCTGAACATCCGATATGTTTTTTCATCTTTATAAAACTTCTGCTAAATCCAGTGAATAAACATTTGATATACCTTCTTTTGCAGAAACACCTATAAGTCTATCTGCATAACTTGCCATTGTGTCCCTCAATGTAACAACGATAAACTGTGCGTCCTTAGAAAACTCTTTCATCAGCTCTGCTATTTTTCTTGCGTTTGCATCGTCAAGATGAGCATCCACCTCATCAAAATAGTAAAAAGGTGCAGGTCTATACTGCTGAACTGCAAATAAAAATGCTAATGCAGTCAGTGTCTTTTCTCCACCAGACATGATTTCAAGCCTTTTTACATCTTTTCCTCTCGGTCTAGCTTTTAAAAGAATACCTGCTGAGAGAGGGTCTTCTTCATTTTCTATTTCAAGATATGCTTTTCCACCAGGTGACAGTCTTCTAAAAATCTTTGTGAGATTTTTGTTGACTGCATCGTAAACTTCCATAAATGCCTGTATCTTTTTCTGTTCCAGATTTTCTATCATTTCTTCTATGGATCTCTTTTCACCTGCCAGCACTTTCACTTTTTCATTCAGTTCTTCAAATCTTTTTAGTATTTCTTCGTAATCTTCTGCTGCTTTCTGGTTTACTGCCCCTATTTCCTGTCTTTCTTTTTCAAGTTGAGCAAGTTCTTTTTCAAGTGCAGGAAGATTGCCTTCTATAGGCTCACCAGAGTATTCTTCTTTTAATTCTTGTATTGAAAATTTTATATCTTCTAATTTTTGTTCAAGTTTTCCTTTATCTTCAAGTGTATGCGTAAGCTGTGTATTTATATTTTCTTCTTCATATCTTAAAACTTTTACCTGTTCTCTTTTTTCCTCTATCTCATTTATAAGGTTATCTCTTTCTTTCTCTTTCTCTTTCAGCCCTTTCCATAAATCAGACAGCTCTTTACTGAGTTGTTCAATGTTCTGTTTAAATGTCTGTATTTCCTTTGTTTTTATTTTTATACTGTCTTCTATTTTCATTTTTTCATTTTCTATCTGGAATATTCTTATTTTCAGGTTGTTTTCCAATCTGTCTTTTAGTTTATCTATCTGATTTATGATTTCATTTTTGTTTTCTCTTAATGAATAAACCTTTTCAGTTGCTTCTTCCCATTCTTTTCTGAGTATGTGCAGTCCTTCATTTTCCATCTTTTGAAGTATCTCTTCTTTTCTTTTGTGAACTCTATTGAAGAGATTTTCTATTTCTGATAGCTGTTTATTCAGTTTTTCTAAATGTTCTTCTTTTTCAAGCAGTTGTTTTTTGAAATACATTATTTCGTCTTCTAAAACTGCCATCCTGCTTGTTATCTGGTTTAACTTTTCATTTATCTCTTTTTTTCTGCTCTGGACATTGGAACCTTCATTTTGGAGTTTGTAAAACTCCTGTTCTTTTTCAGAAATCTGATTGTTAAGTTTTTTCAGTTCTTCATCTATCATCCTTTCTTCTGCCTTTAATTGGTCGTCTAACTTTTCAAGCTGTATCTTTTCTCCTTCAAGTGTTCCTTTTCCAAGTAATGAGCCTGTGGATTTTGAGGAACCTCCTGTTATTGCACCTGATTTTTCAAAAATGTCTCCGTCTATTGTTACCATTCTGTATTTGTTTATGCCTATATTTCTTGCAGAATCAAAATCTCTAACAATCAGTGTGTCTCCGAAAACGAATTTTATCGCTTTTTCAATTTTTGGATTGTAGTCAACAAATTCAACTGCATATCCAACAACTCCTCTTACAAGCGGTGCTTTTTGGAGTTGAACTGGTCTTATTCTGTTTAACGGTAGGAATGTTGCTTTTCCTGCCTTTTTCTCTCTTAATATCTGAATACATTTTTGGGCAACAGAGTCATCTTCAACAACAATGTTTCTCAATCTTCCACCGCCTGCATTTTCTATTGCTGTGGCAAGTTCTGAATTTTTTAAAGATATAAGGTCTGCAACCTGACCGTAAACCCCTGGGACATTCTTTAAAACAGAAACAACTTTATCTTCCCTTACCTGTGAAAGTGAGGCTAATATCTGGGCTAACTTCTGAAAGTTCTTTTCTATTTTTTCTCTTATATCTTTCTGTCTTTTTTCTAATGTTTCCTTTCTTATTTTAAGCCTGCTTATTTCGCTTTTTATGCTTTTTAGTTTTCTTTCATGGGAGTCTGTAAAGCTTGATATGTTTTGTTTTGCTTTTTGGAGTGATTCTTTTTCTTCGTTTAGCTTTTGGATTTCTTCGTTGAACAGTTTTATTTTGTCATTTATTCGCTGTATTTCTAATTCAAGGGACATTTTTTCTTTATTCAGGCTGTTTTGTTTTTCTTTAATCTCCTTTTCTTCTTTTTCTATCTCTCCTAAATCTAATCTTGCCTTTGAACCGCCGACTTCTATCTCTTTCAGTTTTTTATTTTTCTTTTCAAGCTCTTTTTCCGCTTCTTCAAGCTGTTTTTCAATTTCTGGAAGTTGTTGTTTTAGATTTTTGATTTCTTCTTCGATTTCTAAAATCTCTTTTATCTTTTCTTCTTTTTCTTTTTGAATATCTTTTAGTTTTGCTTTCAGCTCTTCAACTTCTTTTTCAAATAATGATTTTTTGTCGTTATTTGCTCTTATTTCTGATGTTAATCTTCCTTCTTTCTCTTTTTCTGGCAACAATGAGTCTTGAAGGTCATTTAGAACTGTTTCTAAATTTTTTATTTCTGCTAAAAGTTCTTTTTGTTTTTGGATGGAGTTCTCTTTTTGCTGATAAAGTTTTTCAATTGTTTCATTTATCTGCTCTAACTCTTTTACAGTTTTTTCTTTTTCCGTTTCTAAAAAGTAAAGTCTTACTCCTTTTATCTGGTTATTTATCTCTTTTATTCTTTCTTCTATTGATATTGCTTTTAATGCATTTTCTTTTTCTTCTTCAAGTCTTTTCAGTGTTGTTTTTACTTCTTTTAAAACCAGTTTCGCCTGTGATAATTTTTCTTCCGTTTCTTCTAAATCTTTCAGTGCATTTTGCTTCTTTTCTTCGTATTCTGTGATTCCTGCTATCTCGCTGATAAGGTCTCTTCTTTCTGATGGTGTCATTTTGATAAATTTGAATATGTCTCCCTGCGTAACAATGTTGTATCCCTGTTTTGGGATGTTTGCTGCTGAAAGGAGTTCTTCCACTTCATACTGTTTTACTACTCTTCCGTTTATTTTATAGATAGAACGGCCGTTGTGTTCTACTTTTCTGTAAATGGAAACTTCATCATCGTTTAACGGAAAAGCTCCTAAGTTTTTGAATACAACTTCTACTTCTGCGTATTCAGCAGATTTTCCTTTTGAAGAAAATATGAGATCGGAAAGTTTTAAAGCTCTCATTGATTTTGCAGTGGCAAGCCCTAAGGCAAAAACGATACTGTCGCCTATATTACTTTTACCTGATCCGTTAGGCCCTACTACTCCGATAAATCCTTCTCCGAGAGGA
>JALVEZ010000240.1 GCA_027030405.1 Hydrogenothermaceae bacterium
GTTGTTGTTTTAGAAGATGCAGCACAGGCTCACGGAGCTGAATACAAAGGAAAAAAAGCAGGAAATTTAGGGGACGTATCATCGTTCAGTTTTTATGCATCTAAAAACGTAGCAATGGGAGAAGGTGGTGCATTGCTCACAAATGATCCTTACATTAACGATGCTATAACAAACTGGGTAGAATTTGGAGACCATCCTGCACTTAACCTTAGAATAACAGAATTCCAGGCTGGAATAGGATACTGGCAGTTAAAAAGATTAGATGAAACAAATGAAAAAAGAAGAAAAATCGCAAGACTATACAACGAAGAATTCAGAGATTTACCTGGTTTAGTTGTTCCAGAAGAATTTCCGAACAGAAAACATGTTTACCACGTATATGCTCTAAGACATCCAGAGAGAAATAAAATAATTGAGAAATTAATTGAAGCTGGTATAGGAGCAAGGGTCTATTACGAATACACATTACACGAACTTAGAAATGCAGAACATCTAAACTGTGAATTCGGAGAGCTGGTAAAAAATGAAATCTTTGCAATTCCTGTACATGCTGCTTTAACAGACGATGATGTAAGCTATATAATAGATACTATGAAAAAAATTGTTAAGGAAGTGGCGTGAGATACTTAATTGGAATTTTAGGGTTAATTGGATTATTTTATATAAACGGTTGTGCAGTTAAAGAATGTAAATGTGAATGTAAATGCCCTACCTGTCAAAATGAAACTACAAAACCTGAACCGAAAACAGATGAAAAAAAAGTAGAAAAGAAAAAATCAGGCTGGCAAAATCCTTTAACAGATGATAAAACCATAAAAGATATACTTAAGAGGTAGAAATGAGAAATATAGAAGGGAATTTAGACGCAAAAGACATAAATTTTGCAGTGGTTGTAGGAAGATTTAACAGCCTTATTTCTGAGAAACTTTTAGAAGGTGCAGTTGATTGTATAGTCAGACATGGTGGAAGTGAAGATAATATAACTGTTGTAAGAGTTCCAGGCTCCTTTGAAATACCACTAACTGCAAAAAAATTGGCAAAGTCTGGAAAATATGATGCTGTTATATGTTTAGGAGCAGTTATAAGAGGTTCAACTCCTCATTTTGATTATGTAGCAAATGAAGTTTCAAAAGGAATAGCTTTGGTCTCCCTTGAAACAGAAATTCCTGTAGCATTTGGTGTTTTAACAACTGATACTATTGAACAGGCAGTTGAAAGGGCAGGAACAAAAATGGGAAATAAAGGCTTTGATGCAGCACTTTCAGCTATTGAAATGGTTAATGTTTTAAGAGGAATAGAATGATACTGACAGGAAAATACAGAAGAAAAGCAAGAGAGTTAGCTTTTAAAACTTTATATACGTCTGACATAGCTGATAAAGATTTAGATACGGCTTTTAATGAATATTTAGAAAGATATAAAAATAGCTTTTCTGACAAAACTTTAGAATATGCAAAATTTTTAATTGATGGATTAAAGGATAAAAAAGAAGACATAGATGAAAAAATAAAAAGTCATCTAACAGACTGGAAGTTTGAAAGATTAGGATATCCTGAAAGGGCATTGCTGAGGCTTGGAACATTTGAAATTTTATACTCGCCGATAAAAGATAAAAAAAGGGTTTTTGTAGATATACTGGACTTCAGTAATTGTTATTTATCTTCCAAGAAAGGAACAAAATTTATAAATGGAATACTGAATGCAATATATAGAGAGAGCAGAAATTATCCTTCTGCTCCTTCCTCAACATCTAATTCTTGATGTCTTAGCATTTTTCCTTCTTTCATATAAATAACTTCTTCAGCTAAGTTTGTTGACAGGTCTGCTATTCTTTCAAGGTTATTTGTAACGGTTATAAGTCTTAAAGCAACTTTAATATTAGAAGGGTCTTCAACCATATAAGTATAAAGTTCCCTAATTATTTGATCTTGAAGTGCATCAACTTTATCATCTCTTTTTATAACATCCCTTGCAAGCTCCGTGTCAAGCTCTGATAAAGACCTGATAGCATCTTTTAACATTCCTAAAGTTATCTCTGTCATAATAGGTAGATCAACATACTCTTTTAATTTTGGTCTTTGAATAATTCTTTCTGCGTTTTCTTTTATGTTCTCTGCATGGTCACCAATTCTTTCTAGATCCCTGTTCACAAAAAGATCCATAACAAGGATCCTCAAATATTTTGCTTCTGGCTGGTATCTTGCTATGGTTGATATGATCAGAGATTCATTCTCAACTTCCATTTTATCTATTTTTTCTTCCAATTCATCAACTTTAGGTAGATACTTTGGATCATGCTGAACAATTGCCTCAACGGCATTTTCAACCATTTCGGCAGCCATATCCGCCATTTCCATTAATCTATCTCTTATTTCTTCCAACCTTGGTTTGATTAACATCTATCTCTCCTTTCTTTTTATCCAAACTTACCGCTTATATATTGTTCTGTAAGTTTTTCTTTTGGTGAAGTAAATATAATATCAGTTTTATCAAATTCAATAAGTTCACCCATATACATAAATCCAGTATAATCTGATACCCTTGCAGCTTGCTGCATATTATGCGTAACAATAACAATAGTTACATTTTCCTTTAACTGAACCACTAATTCCTCAATCTTAGCAGTCGATATCGGATCTAATGCAGAGGTAGGTTCATCAAAAAGTAATACTTCAGGTTCAACTGCTAAAGCCCTTGCGATTACAAGTCTTTGTTGCTGACCACCTGACATTCCTGATGCAGGTTCATTGAGTCTGTCCTTTACCTCATCCCATAGTGCAGCCTGCTTGAGAGCTTTTTCAACCCTCTCACTTAACTCAGTTTTATCCTTTATTCCTCTAATTTTCAGTCCATAAGCAACATTATCAAATATAGACATAGGAAAAGGCGTTGGTTTTTGAAATACCATTCCAACCCGTGATCTAAGGTCAATGAGATCTATATCTTCCCTTAATATATTTTCGCCGTCTAATAAAATTTCCCCTTCATATCTATTCCCAGGGTACAGGTCGTGCATTCTATTAAATGAACGAAGAAGTGTTGTTTTACCGCACCCAGAAGGGCCAATCAGGGCAGTAACTCTATTTTCATAAATCGGCATATTAATATTTTTTAAAGCAGGTTCTTTACTTCCTGCATAGTAGAAGTAAAAATTTTTCACCTGCATTTTTAAATTTTCAGACATTAACTAATTTCCTCCTGAAAAGAGTTCAACTTTTATTTTTATATTTCAAATGTATAATTGATCTTGAAAGTATAGTAACTATAAGTATAAAAAATGTTATCACAAACGCAGCTGCCCATGCCTTTTCATGCCAGTCTTCATAAGGCCCCATAGCATAGTTAAAAATTGTAACTGTTAAAGATGCCATCGGTTCATTCATATTTAGAGTAAAATAGGAGTTATTAAATGAAGTAAATAATAGTGGTGCAGTTTCACCTGCAACCCTTGAAATAGAAAGTATTATTCCCGTAAGTATTCCTGTTATTGCAGAACGATAAACTATATCTTTTATAACATTGTAATAAGATGCTCCTAATGCAAATGCAGCTTCTCTTAGTGTCCACGGTACAAGTGTCAACATATCCTCTGTTGTTCTTAAAACGACAGGAATCATAATAAAAGCAAGAGCCGAAGCACCTGCCCAACCGTTAAATCCATGAATTCTATCAACTAATTTTGGCATCAGTATAAGAAATGTCACCAAACCGAATAAAATTGTTGATAGGGTAACAAACAGATTTACAACTTTTCCTGCTTTTGATTCAGATATTCTGATAACTTTTTTAACAATCAAATTCAAAATAGAACCAAAAATTATAGCCAGAATAATAGAAAGAAAGAGAACTCCGAATATCCCTCCCAAATTTATCTTACCTTGAGGTTGAACCATTATTGCATAAATAAAAGTACCCACTACAATAGAAGGGACACTTACCATTATGTCAGAAAGTATACTTACTACACGGGCAAATTTTGTTCCACGGGCATATTCTGCGATAAATGTCCCTGCAAGCAGACCAAGAGGAACACCGATAATAGTTGCATAAAACGTTATTAAAATCTGACCGACAAATGCATTTCTTAACCCACCACCTGGAATACCTGGTGGAGCAGGATCTTCTAAAAATAGTTCTAAATTAATAGCCGTTAATCCGTGCCTCAACACATCAAATAAAATAAATCCAAGCCAGAACAGACCTAATCCTGCAGCAAGTGTAGATAAAAATAAGGCTATAAAACCTCTTATTTTTCTTCTTTTCACATATCCTGGATTTGATATCATCTGGAATATCCTTTTTCAGCTCGTAATAAAAAGATTTTTGCTGCTGCTAAAACTACAAAACTTAAAACAAACAGAATCAAAGCAAGGTAGAATAACGAAGATAAATAGATATCCGTGTCTGCTTCTGTAAATTCATTTGCAAGTGTAACAGTGATAGTTGCTGCTGCTTCAAACAATGATAAAGTGATTTGATGGTTATTTCCTAATACAAAAGCAACTGCCATTGTCTCACCTAATGCTCTACCTAATGCCAATACGATTCCACCGTAAACACCAAGTTTAGCATAAGGAATAACTACATCTCTTATCACTTCCCAGTGTGTAGCGCCTAACGCATATGCAGACTCTTTGACAATATTAGGTGTAAGATTAAATGAATCTCTTGCAATACTTGCTATGAAAGGTGTAATCATTATGCTCAAAATCACACTTGCCGTAAAAAGATCTATTCCCATAGGAGTTCCTTCAAAAAGTTTTCCGATAACTGGAACTTTTCCTAATGTTGCCTGTAATGCAGGTTCTATATAATTAGCCATTATTGGAGCAAGTGTGAATAACCCCCACATACCGTAAATGATACTTGGTATAGCAGCAAGCATTTCTATAGCAATACCAACTGGAGTTTTCATAATGTGAGGGGAAATTTCAGTTAAAAATATAGCAATACCTATAGATATGGGAATGGCAATAAGAAGAGACAAAACAGTAGTAACAAGAGTTCCATACAGGGATGATGCAGCACCGAAAACTTCTCTAACAGGATCCCAATCTACTGTAAAGATAAAGTTTAAAATTCCAAATCTATGAATGGCAAGTGAAGATTCATTGTATAAAACAAGTATTGTGGAAAAAATAAGAGTCAAAACGATAAAAGAAGCAGAAAATGAAATTAGTGCAAATATAATATCTGTAATTGGAAGCTTTATAAACCTTTTCATCTAAATAGCTTCACCTCTGATTTATTGATTTTATTATAACAAAAAAGAGGGTTAAAAAACCCTCTCACATCTTTTACTTTTCAGGATAGATTCCGTGATCTTTCCAGTATTTATAAATTTTTTCTTTCAACTCTTTAGGTAAAGGGACATAATGTAAAGCTATTGCAGTTTTATCACCATGTTCAAATGCCCATTTAAAGAATTTATTAACCTTTTTATTTACTTCGGTTTTTTCTCTAGCTTCAAGAATAAAAGATGCACCTGCAATAGGCCATGCATTCTTACCAGGAGCATTTACCATCCAAAGATAGAAATGTTTTTTTGGATCAAAATTAGCAGTTGCACCTGCAGCCTTAAATGTTTCTATAGATGGTTCTACAAAATTTCCAGCTGGATTTTTTAATAAAGTATAAGGAAGTCTATTTTGGATAGAATAGGCAAACTCAACATACCCGATGGAGTATCTCAATCTTTTAACATAGTTTGCTACACCTTCATTTCCTTTTCCACCTACACCTACAGGCCATTTAACAGCTTTTCCTGCTCCAACTTCCTTAGCCCATTCTGGACAGGCACCTGCAAGATATTTTGTAAAAATCGCAGTTGTTCCTGAACCATCAGAACGGTGAACAACAGTTATTGGCTTGTGAGGAAGTTTAATATTAGGATTCATCTCTTTGATATGTGGATTGTCCCAATATTTAATTTTCCCAAGATAAATATGACATACTGCATCTGAATCTAATTTTAATTTTCCAGATTTAACGCCTGGTATATTAACAACAGTAACAACTCCACCTATAATCGCTGGGAATTGATAAAGTTTGTACTCTTCTAATTTTTCAGGTTTTACAGGAGCATCTGATGCTCCAAAATCAACAGTTCTGTTTTTTATCTGTCTAACACCACCACCTGAACCGATTGATTGGTAGTTTAGTTTAACTCCTGTTTCTTTGTAATATTGGTAAGCCCATGCAGCGTAAACTGGATAAGGGAATGTTGCTCCTGCTCCATTAATAGTTTCTCCTGCTATTACTGAACTTCCGGCTAAAATTCCTGCTAAAATAACTCCTGCTAATATCCTTTTCATCTTAATTCCTCCTCATTTTCTATTTAAAATTCTACATCTGCAGTAATCATATATTTGTTGTAATCATTACTTACTTTAAACCCTGGGTTTAAAGTCTCATCATAATCAGTAGTGATGCCATTTAAGATAAATGTAACATATTTATTGAATTTATATGCTACTCCGTATATATACATGCTTCTCTCAGTCCAACTTCCTGCGATAGTTTTTCCATCTTTTAAAGTTTGAGCCTTTTCAGGTTTCCAATAGTCATATCTTCCGAATAATGATACCTTTCTCTCAGAAGTAGGTCTAACCTCAAAATTTAAAGAGTATCCGTCACCTGTTGCTTCATTTGATGTTATCCAG
>JALVEZ010000241.1 GCA_027030405.1 Hydrogenothermaceae bacterium
AAGATACTCTTTACTACTACAGCAAGATAATCCAATTAGAAAATAAAAGCATAATCACTATTAAAGTTAAATCCAAAAAAGCATATTCCGAGGCATATTATTGGAACAAACTCAAAAGAACCAATAAATTAGAAGATTATATTGAATACTTTAACAATTATCCATATGGTAAACATGTGGAAAAAGTAAAAGAAAAATTAAAAAAAGCAGGATATCTACTAAAAGCGTGGGACAAGACTTATGGCGGTGAAGCGTGGGATGGGGCTCAGTCAATAATAAAAACTAAAGATAAGAATTATCTAATTGTAGGGTCTTCTGTTTCTTACAGTAAAGGTAGTAGTGACGCATGGGTTTTTAAGATAGATAAGAATGGAAATAAAATCTGGGAAAAGACATTTGGAGGCAAATACGGTGACGAAGCAAATTCAGTAATAGAAACAGAAGACGGCTATTTAATAGCTGGATCTACTAGTTCATTCGGCGATTACGATGTATGGATAATAAAAATAGATAAAAACGGAAATAAACTATGGGATAAAACATTTAATATTAAAGATATAGACGAACCTGTATCACTATTAGAAACAGAAGACGGTTACATAATCGCTGGAAATACACAACCCTATAAAGGTGATAATTACGATATATGGATAATGAAAATAGACAAAAATGGAAATAAAATCTGGAATAAAATGTATGGGGGTAGCGACTGGGATCAAGCAGGATCAATAATAAAAACAAAAAATGGCTTTATAATTGCTGCTAATACTAGATCTTACGGGAAAGGTGGCAACAATATATGGATAATAAAGATAGATAAAAATGGAAACAAAGTTTGGGACAAAGTAATAGGCGATTTAGGAACTCAAGCATCTTATTCTATAATAGAAATCATAGATGGCTACATAATTGCAGGTATTAATAATTTTTATGATAACTCTTGGATAGATGCATGGGTAATAAAAATAGACAAAAATGGAAATAAAATCTGGGATAAAACGTTTGGTGGTAAAAATACAGATATACCTAAATCAATAACAAAAACAGAAGATGGTTATATAATTGCTGGGTATACAGACTCTTACAGTAATGGTAAGGACGACACATGGATAGTAAAAACAGATAAAGATGGAAATAAAATCTGGGACAAAACACTGGGTGGCAAAAGCTGGGATAGAGCAAAATCAATAATAAAAACAGAAGATGGCTATTTAGTTTTAGGCAATACAAGGTCTTTTGGTAATGGCATTTACGATGCATGGATAATAAAATTGGAACCTATTAAATAATACAAAAGTAGGCTGCTTATATTCCTCTGTTTTTGCTAAAAAATACTACTGTCTAAGCTTTAAAACCCGTGACCTATCCCGCCCTGCATTAATCTTCATATATCTTTTTAATCTTAATCTCCTTCCAACAAAAGCTATTAATTTGAAAAAAATAAAGTAGGAGGCAAAAAAATGACTAATCCAAAAACAGAAAAAATTGTGGTTGAATTTAACGGAAAAAAATGGGAGTTTGACTACACTCCAGATCTGGATGAAAAACATTTCAAAAAAGTTCTTGC
>JALVEZ010000242.1 GCA_027030405.1 Hydrogenothermaceae bacterium
GTTTTTCAATAATAGGAACTGTATCTACCTCGTTTTTATGAGGAAAATACAGTAAAAATGTATTTTTCCTTTCTATCTCAGGGATAGAGAAAAAGTTTTCTTTTATCTTTAAAGAATCCCTATCAACATATTTATAATTTTGCCTTTCTTGTAAGAGCTTTGCTCTTAATCCTTGTTTCAAAACTGACCTCCCAATAATGGAAGGTCACGCGGGTATGTTTATAGATCCCGCGGGAGCCGACGGGATGGCAAGCCTATCTGGGTACTACAAAAATAGGTGGGTGTTCGCACTGCAATCCCGCCAATCCCAAATAAAGGGATTTTGGGATATACAGGTTTTGAACTCCCTTCAGGCTTGCTTATAGCCCAGAATTTTTTGACATCCCTATCGCACTCCGCAGGAGTGTTTATATCTATATAAATATCAGGTTTTAAGACCTTATTCATTACCGCGTTTAACCTTCCCTTAATTGTAAACCTTTAAACTTAGTTTTTAAATTATCAACAATGTTTTTAACAATTTCGTTTACTTCTTCATCAGATAAACTTTTATTTTCATCTCTAAAAGTCAGATTAAATGCAACACTTTTCTTTCCTTCACCTATAAAATAGATGTCGAAAAGTTTAACTTCTTCAATTAGTTTGCTGCTTCTTTTTAATTCCTTAATTAATTTATCCAGTTCCAATGTTTCATCAACTACAAATGCAAGATCTCTTTTTACTGCAGGAAACTTAGGTAGCTCTTTAAATACTACGGCAGGTTTATTTTTATAAATTTCGTAAAGATAGTCTTCAGGATGTCTGGTATCTTCAATATCTCTGCTTATATATCTCAGTTTAAGTTCTCCTAAAAATGTATCTTGTGGAACTTTTAAAGTTGAAGCTTTTTTAGGATGTATCTTTCCTATGTATCCGATTTTCTTCTCATCAACATAAATGTCAGCTGATTGATAAGGGTGTAAATACGGAAGTTCCGAAATTTTGTATTCTACCTCTATTCCCAGTAAAGAGAAATAACTGTCAAATATACCTTTAGCTTTCAGAAAATCCCATTTCTCAGATGTGCTGAACTCTTCTTTACCTTTTTTATAATAGAAACCATCTATAAACTTTCCGCTGAGCAAAATTCCTGCTCTGATTTCTTCAAAATCTTTAAAAAATGTAGACGAAATTTCAAAAATTGATAAATCTTTATTCTGAAACTTCATATTTTCCTGTAAAACACCAACAAGACTTACTGCAAGATTATCTCTCATTACAGATTGAATCTTTAGTAAGTAGTTTTCTATCCTGATTTCAGGAACAGGAAGATCAAAGATGTTATAAATATCTTCACTTACAAATGTATAGGTGACAACTTCATATAATCCATTGTCTTTAAAGAAATCTCTTGTTCTTAGCTGGAATAGGTATTCATCACTTTTATCAAAGCCTTCAATGGATACACTTGGATATGTTGTTTTAAGGTTATTAAACCCTTTTACCCGTCCAACTTCTTCAACTAAATCTATTTCTCTTTCTAAATCTAGTGCTCTAAATGCAGGTATTTTTGAAATAACACCATCTTCTACTGTTTTTGTTGGGATTTCTAACCTGTTTAAAATTTCTGCAGATTCATCTTTTGAAATAAGTTCACCTAAAATTCTTTTTGTGGTGATCTCTTTTAGTTTAACCTCTTTTGGCGTATAAGGTTTTGTGTATAAATCTTTTTCACCTAATGCTTTACCACCGGCAGTTTTTAATATTAGTTCTAGAGCTTTGTCCTGTGCATTTGGAAGATTCTCAATATCCACACCACGTTCAAATCTATAAGACGAATCTGTGTTGATGGCAAGTCTTTTTGCCGTTTTTCTTACAGAAATGTTATCAAATACGGCTGCTTCTAAAAGAATTTCGGTGGTATTTTCTTCTATCTTAGAATTGTTTCCACCTATAACCCCTGCAATTGCAAGAGGCTTTTCTTCATCAGCGATAACAATGTCAGCTGAAGATAGCTCTTTTTCTTCACCGTCTAATGTTTCTATTTTTTCACCATCTTTTGCATTTCTTATGATTATCTTTCCTTTTATTTTAGAAAGATCGAATGCATGAAGAGGTTGTCCTTCTTGAAGAAGAATATAGTTTGTTATGTCAACGATGTTATTAATTGGGGAATGTCCTGATTTAATTAGTTTTAACTGGATATCCCACGGTGATTCTTTCACATGAACATCTTTAACTATAATTCCTCTATATCTGTAAACTTTGTCTGTTAATGCTTCAATATTGACAGGAATTTCTTCTGCTATCGAAACAAGTGGAAATTTTTCCTTTCTTTTAATTCCAAAAATAGCACCGATTTCTCTTGCAAGTCCTCTTATACTTAAGGCATCGCCTCTATTAGGTGTTATTTCAATTTCAAAAATATCATCTTTCCCTAAATCAAGGACATCATTTGCATCAACACCGACAGAAACATCATCAGGAAGTAAAAGTATTCCTTCAGAACTTTCTTCAATTCCGAGTTCTTCTAAAGATAAAAACATACCTTCAGATTTAAAACTTCCAAAGTTAACAGGCTTTATCTCTTTTCCTTGAATTACAGCACCTTCTTTTGCAAGAACTGCAATTTTTCCTTCTTCAACATTAGATGCACCTGTTATTACTTCGTATTCTTTTGTTCCGTCTGTTGCTTTACATATAAATAACTTATCTTTTTCTGGATGTTTTTTTACGTCTAAAATTTTAACTGTGATTATGTTAGGGATATACTCTCCAAATTTGGATACAGTTGTTTCTATACCAGTTTCATTAAGTTTTTCTGCTACTTTTTCAGCAGGTAAATCTATATCAAGAAATTCTTTTATCCATGAGTATGGAGCTTTCATCGTATCCCCTTGAACTGTTTATTAAATCTGATGTCATTTGTGAATAACAATCTTATATCTGTAATTCTGTATTTAAGCATTGCAATTCTTTCTATGCCTAACCCAAAGGCAAAACCTGAGTAAATATCAGGATCTATATTAACTGCTTTGAACACGTTAGGATCAACCATTCCACAGCCTAAAATTTCTAACCATCCAGTTCCTTTACATACTCGACAACCTTCGCCTCCACACACCGTACAGCCAATATCAACTTCAGCAGATGGTTCTGTGAATGGGAAATAACTCGGTCTGAATCTTATAGGAATATCTTTTCCAAACACAGACTCAAGGAATATCTGTAAAACACCTTTTAAATCTTTAAAAGTAACATTTTTATCAACTAACAACCCTTCTATCTGGTGGAACATAGGAGAATGTGTAGGATCTGCATCTTTCCTGTAAACTCTTCCTGGAGCCACTATAGAGATAGGTGGTTTTTGTTTGAGCATTGTTCGTATCTGAACAGGCGAAGTATGTGTTCTTAATACTTTTCCATTGTTTAAAAAAAATGTATCCTGCATATCTCTTGCAGGATGATCCTTTGGAATATTCAACATATCAAAATTATATTTTTCATCTTCTATCTCAGGCCCTTCCTTTACGGAAAAACCCATTGATTTAAAGATTTCGGTAATTTCAATAAGTGTAGAAATTACAGGATGGGAACTACCTGCTTTTATCCATTTTGATGGCAGTGTTATGTCTAACTGTTCATTTTTTAGCTGTTGTTCAAGAGCTTTTTCTTTAAGGACAGTCTCTTTTTCTTTAATTAACTGTTCTAAAGTATCTTTTAGCTTATTAGCAATCTGCCCGATCTCTTTTCTTTCTTCAGGAGAAAGCTTACCTAATGTTTTAAGGATACTTTTTAGCTTTCCTTTTTTGCCTAAAAATTCAACTCTAATCTTATTTAAACCCTCTAAATCCTGTGCGTTATTGATCTGGGCAATTACTTCATCTTTTAAAGATTCAAGCTCTTGTTTTAAATCCATTTATTACCCTTGTGCTAAAGAATTTTTAGCAGTTTCTGCTAATTTAGCAAAAGCTTCAGGATCATTAACTGCAATATCAGCTAAAACTTTCCTATCTAACTCAATTCCTGCTTTATTTAAGCCATGCATAAATTGACTGTAAGAAATTCCGTTTAGTCTTGCTGCAGCATTAATTCGTTGAATCCATAAACTTCTGAACTGTCTTTTTCTATCTTTTCTATCTCTGTAAGCATACTGTAATGATCTTAAAACCTGTTCTTTAGCTCTTCTAAAGGATTTGTGTTTAGCTCCGTAATATCCTTTAGCTAATTTCATAATTTTCTTTTTATGTTTCTTTGATGATGGCCCTTTTACTCTCATTTTGATTCCTCCTTAAAATTTTAAAAATTTCCCAGAATGATTAAACATCATTTGGGAGTAAAGCCTTGATTTTGTGCTCTAAGTTCTCTGGAACATATTGTGGTTTCCTTCCCTGTCTTTTTCTTTTTCTTGTTTTTTTAGTGTTGTAGTGGGATACACCACCTTTCCAGTACTTAATCTTTCCTTTTGCCGTAACTTTGAATCTTTTTGCTGCAGTTCTATTTGTTTTCATTTTAACTTTAGCCATAATAAATACTTCCTCCTTTATTTTTAGTAAAAACAGAATTGTTCTGTTCAAAGATAGACTAAATAGTATAAAATTTTTACAAAAAATAATCAAATTGTATTTGGATAAGAATTGTAATAAATTTTTTCTGAAAAAGAATAACTTAAAGGAGTTGGATAATGCCAAAAGTTTATCAGGAAGAGAAACAAAAAGCCGTAAATGTTTTAAATGAGCTAAAGGTTAAGCTTTATAATAAAGGATGGTTTCCTGCGACAAGTGGAAATTTGTCATATAAGCTTCATGATAACCCACTTGTTTTTGCAATAACAACCAGTGGTAAAGATAAAGGAACCGTTACACATGAAGATGTTATTTTTGTAGATAAAGACGCAAAACCTGTAGAATATACGAATCTTAAACCTTCTGCAGAAACAAAAATTCATTCTCAAATATACCAGAAAACGGATGCAGGTTGTGCTATACATATTCATACTGTAAATAATAATCTTATGTCTTCTTTGTTTTTTGAAAAAGGAAAAGTTCCGTTAAAAGATATGGAAATGATAAAAGCATTAGATATATGGAAAGAAGATGCTTATGTGGAAGTTCCCATAATAGAGAATTTTTTTGATCTTGATAAATTAGCAGAAGAGGCAGGGAAAATTTTAGATCCAGAAGTACCTGGAATTCTTATAAAGAATCACGGGATATACGCTTGGGGGAAAGATGAGTTTGAAGCTAAAAGGCATGTGGAAGCCTTTGAATTTATGTTTGATTATATGAAAAATATGATGTTGTTGCAAAAATAAAAAAGCCCCCGTTTAACGGGGGCTTTTATTCAATTAGATATCGCAGTAGAGTTCAAACTCTTTTGGATGTGGAACAAGTCTGATTTCATCAATTTCAGCCTGTTTAGTTTCGATCCACATTTCAAGGAAGTCATCATCTAATACGCCACCTTTTTTGAGGAATTCATTGTCTTCTTTTAATGCATCAATTGCTTCTTGTAAAGAAGATGGAGTAGTTGGAACACCTTCAAGTTCCTCAGGTGGTAAAGAATAAATATCTTTATCAAAAGATTCACCTGGATGGATTTTGTTTTCGATACCATCTATAGCAGCCATTAATAATGCAGTAAATGCTAAGTAAGGAGTTGAAGAAGCATCAGGGAATCTGACCTCGATTCTTTTAGCTTTTGGAGATGCAGATCCCATAGGGATTCTGATAGCAGCAGATCTGTTTCTTGCAGAATATGCAAGTCTTACAGGAGCTTCAAAACCAGGAACTAATCTGTGGTAAGAGTTAGTTGTTGGGTTTGTGAAAGCTGCAACAGCTTTTCCGTGTTTAATAATTCCACCTATGGCATATAAAGCGATTTCTGATAATCCTGCATACTGATCTCCAGCGAACATGTTTTGATCACCTTTCCATATTGAGAAGTGAGTATGCATACCAGAACCGTTATCGCCTGCTAATGGCTTAGGCATAAAAGTAACAAATTTTCCGTGTTTATATCCAACATTTCTTAAAACATATTTGTATTTTAATACGTTATCACCAGTTGTAACGATATCAGCAAATCTGAAGTTTATTTCACCCTGTCCAGCAGTTCCAACTTCATGGTGTTCTCTCTCAACAGTGATTCCAACTTCTTCAAGAGTTTTAACCATTTCCATTCTGATAGGAGCTGTTTTATCGATTGGAGGAACTGGGAAATATCCTCTTTTGTAAGGTATTTTGTATCCTGTATTCGGCATTTCTTCTCTACCTGTGTTCCACCAACCTTCTACTGAATCAACTTCGTAGAATGCATGGTTTGCACCGTTGCTGAATTTAATATCATCAAAGATAAAGAATTCTGCCTCTGGGCCAAAATATGCAATGTCTCCAATTCCAGTTGATTTTAAGAACTCAAGAGCTTTTTTAGCAATCTGTCTTGGATCTCTGTTATAAGCTTCTTTTGTGATAGGATCAACAACGTCGCAAACTAAAGAAATTGTAGGTTCTTCAATAAATGGATCAATAAATGCAGATTTTGGATCAGGAATTAAAAGCATGTCTGATTCTTGGATTCCTTTCCATCCTCTGATAGATGAGCCGTCAAATGGAACACCTTCTTCAAAAGTATCAATTGAAAACTCGTGGGCTG
>JALVEZ010000243.1 GCA_027030405.1 Hydrogenothermaceae bacterium
AACTTTAGAATCTATATGATTGTATTAGCCCCCAAAAAACTCGGACAAGATTATAGTTAAATAAATATAATAATTTTGTCAATTATGAGTAAAAGAACATTCACAAAACAAGAAAAATTGTCAATTCTGAAAGAAGCATCAGAACAAGGCGTTACAAAAACATTAGAAAAACATGGAATTTATCCAGCTACATATTATAGTTGGAAAGAAAAGTTTGCAAGTATGGGAGAAGAAGGTTTAGATTATGGCATGACCAAATCCCACTTAAAACGTATTAGGCAATTGGAAAAAGAAAATCGATTGCTTAAACAAATCGTTGCAGAGAAAGAGCTTGAAAGTAAATTAAAGGATGAACTGCTAAAAAAGAAGTATGCCTTGCAGAAAAAAAAGAACTCGTAATACGATACAACTCGCAAGGCCTAAAACTTACCAAAGCGTTAAGTGTTGTGTCGTTAAGCAAACACCAGTATTATTATAAGAAAACTGGAAATAAATCAGGAAAACCAGCATCAAATTTCACTTTGAACACTCATAACGAGCAGATTAGTAATGAAGATATTGTAAAAAAGATGAAAGAAAAATTAGAATATCCAGATACGCAATACGGTTATATAAAAATGACCTATTTTCTTAAAACAGAAGGTTTTATTATTAATAAAAAGAAAGTATATCGCCTGATGAAAGAACACGGATTATTAGGAAAGCGGTATAAAAAACAAGATAAAACTTATGCAAAATACCGAAAGGTATTGCCTAAAAATCCATTAGAAGTATTAGAAATGGATATAAAGATGGTTTGGGTGGAAGAAGCCAGAAAACACGCCTATATTTTAACAGTAATTGATACATTTAACAGAGTGGCTCTACACCATTTAACCTCTTTTTCTATAACCAAAAAGGAAGTCAGGCAAGTATGGGAACACATCATTATTAATCACTTACAACCTAACGATTGCTTAAATAAATCGATAAACATCGAGGTGAGAAATGACAATGATAAACGGTTTTCAGCCCAAATGATACAAGACTTTTTTAAAGAAAACAAACTGAATCAAGTATTTACACACCCATATACACCACAAGAAAACGGACATATTGAAAGTTTCCATGCTATATTATCCAAACACCTAAAAATGTTTAATTTTTGGTCATTGGATGAATTAAAACAAAATCTAATATTGTTCTACGAAACATACAATAATACAAGAATACATACATCAATTGCATATACATCACCTAGAATTTTTTGGAATTTATGGAACAAAAATCTTGTAGAAATGGAAGTAGATGAAAAAAAAAGAAAAATCAAATTTAGACTTAAAATCAAACATCATGAGATTAAACAACATACCTCTGCTTAATCAATATACGGGTAATAATGAGCCGGAGGGCAGTTTCTTGCTCGATTTCGCAGAAATCGAAATTAAAAAAGATGATCGGCGCCAATACATCTTAATCAACTTACGGTATAAAAAATCACCATCGGTTGTTTCTTGCACTACAAATATCCGAAAATTTTTCTTATCTTTGAACATCAAATGTAAAAAAGTCCGAATTATA
>JALVEZ010000244.1 GCA_027030405.1 Hydrogenothermaceae bacterium
GATTCATTTACTAAAAATAATGATGCAAAACCGTGTGAAGTAATAGAGTACAAAATAGATTTTAAAAATATCGGTGCGTCAAATATTACCCAGATAACATTCAGAGATATTATTCCTGAAGGAACATACATTGTACATAATGTTTATAATGGCTCATATGATGTTAAGGTTGTAGTTGGAAGTAATACTTATTACGGAAAAACATCTGAATCTCCAGATACAGATGGTGTTCAAGTGAAAGATGGAACTTTAATAATAGATCTTTCTAAAATTTCCAATAACACATATGAAACGTTAAATGCTGGTGAGAAAGGATACTTTATTTATCAGGTTCAGCTTGAAGGAAATTGCGGAACTCCATAAAATGCTGGAAAAGTTGTTTTGAATATAATATTCTTAAGATATGAAAACATTAAAGTTTGGAAATATTAGGGTAGCTTATACAGAAAAAGAAGATGGAAATCAGAGATTAAAAGAAAATAGAGAAAAAGTTCAAAAAAAATTAGGGATCGGAGAAATTCTGATCTCTAACCAAAAGCATACAAACATT
Organism: Hydrogenothermaceae bacterium; assembly: GCA_027030405.1. Lineage (GTDB taxonomy): Bacteria > Aquificota > Aquificia > Aquificales > Hydrogenothermaceae > JALSSE01. The sequence goes on from JALVEZ010000244.1 coordinate 551, forward strand.
GTAACAACTCCTGAAAATATATCTATTCAATCAGATGGTATTTATACAAATACTAAAAATTTACCTGTTGGTGTTTTAACTGCTGATTGTGTCCCTGTGGTTCTTTATAATCAGAAAGAAATTGCCGTAATCCATGCTGGATGGCGAGGGGCAGTTTCTGGTATTTTAGAAAGTGGGATTGATCATTTTGAATATGAAGTTGAAGGAGCTTTCATAGGGCCAAGTATAAGAAATTGCTGTTATGAAGTTCAAGACGATTTCATTGAAAATTTAAAAAAAATGAATAAGTTTGATGAGAAATTTATTTTTAATAAAAATGAAAAAAAGTTTTTTGATTTACAATACTTTATTGAAAGTGTATTAAAAAAATATGGAATTAAAAATATTTATGATATATCCTTATGTACTAAATGTGACGAAAACCTTTTTTCTTATAGAAAAGGAGATTTTAACGAAAGGATTTTAACAATAGGTTGGATAGAGGATTAAAATGGGATTAAAAAACTTTTTAAGCAAATTAAAAGGTAAAAAGACTATAAAAGTAGAAAAAGGTGAATGGATTAAGTGTGAAAAGTGTAAAAATTTGGTGTATTCAGAAGATCTTTTAAAGAACTTAAAAATATGTCCACATTGTGGATACCATTTTAGAATGTCTGCACCTGAAAGAATTGATTCATTGCTTGATGATATTAAATCGTATGACCTTTTCCCTTCTTTGAAACCGAAAGATGTTTTGAAATTTAAAGATACCAAAAGATATAAAGATAGAATAAAAGAAGCACAGACTAAAACAGGATTAAATGATGCTATTATGATAGCCCACGGAAATATAGTAACGTCTGAAGTAGTTTTGGCTGTTATGGATTTTAGATTTATGGGTGGAAGTATGGGAAGTGTTGTAGGTGAAAAGTTTGTTAGAGGTGTAGAGTTTGCCATAAAAAACAAACTTCCTTTTATCGCTGTTACTGCATCTGGTGGTGCAAGAATGCAGGAGAGTATTTTATCTTTGATGCAGATGGCAAAAACTTCAATAGCTGTTGGAAAGTTAAATGAAAACGGTTTGTTATACATATCAGTTCTGACTGACCCAACGATGGGTGGAGTATCAGCAAGTTTTGCATTTTTAGGAGATATCATTATAGCTGAACCTGAAAGTTTAATAGGTTTTGCTGGCCCAAGGGTAATTGAGCAGACAATCAGACAACAACTTCCAGAAGGATTTCAAAGGGCAGAATTTTTACTTGAAAAAGGTCAGATTGATATGGTGGTTGATAGAAAAAATCTTAAGAAAACGCTTCATACCCTTATAAAGCAGACCCAGGGCTAATATGAAAATACCTGTAATTTGTATAGTTGGTGCCCACAATAGCGGTAAAACCACCTTTATAACAAAAATAATTAACATTTTAACGTCTGAAGGTTATAATGTTGCAGCGTTGAAACATGACCCTAAAGGTAAGGCAGTTACAGATACTGTAGGAAAAGATAGTTATAAAATGTATGAATCAGGTGCAAAGCAGGTTATTCTTGTATCACCTGAAAAGATTACAACTTACAACAGAGTTGAAAAAGAGTTACATCCAGAAGAAATTATAGATAAATTTGCAGATAAAGAAGCGGACATCATTATTTTAGAAGGTTTTAAATGGTTTAAAGGATTTGATAAGTTTGAAGTTGTAAGAAAAGTTGAGAACAGAGATTTGATGTTGAAAGATAGTGAAGAGCTAAAAGGTGTGATAACTGATTATTATCCGTTTAATCCTTCATTTGATATTAATAAACCTGAGCAATTTGTTGAATTTTTAAAAAACAACTATTTGAATGATTAAATATAACAAAATTAATGTTTTCAAGAAGTTCAATCAAGTATAATATTATGATAAAAATTCAGGGGTTAACGTAATGTTGTTACATGTAATATTTGCTGGAACAGTTCAAGGTGTTGGATTTAGATATTTTGTAAAGAATATTGCCGATAAATTTGGTGTAAAAGGATATGTAAGGAATCTTCCTGACGGAACGGTTGAAGTTGTTGCTGAAGGTGATGAAGAAACTTTAAGAAAATTTTTGGAAGCAATTGAAGATGGGCCTCCACTTGCCGAAGTAAAAGGAATGAGGTTTGAATTTTTGGACAAAGACGGAGGTTTTGAAAGCTTTGAAATCGATTATTAATCTTCTAATATTAGTATCATTTTTATTTGTAACATCATCTTTTGCTGTTACTTATAAAGTAAAAAGGGGTGATACTCTAAGCGAAATAGCTCAAAAATATAATGTAACAGTTGAAGATATTATAGAAGAGAATAATCTGAAACCTCCTTATGTCATTTATAAAGGTCAAAGACTTAAAATACCTACCGATAGAAAAAATTATATCTATTACAAAGTAAAAAAAGGTGATTCTTTAGAAAAGATTGCCAGAAAATTTAAAGTTTCAATTAAAACTATAAAAAGGGCAAATGGTTTAAGAAGGAATATTATAAGAGTTGGTCAGATCCTCAGAATTCCTAAAAAAGGATATATATCCTATACAAAAAAATCGTCGAGAAAATCTGCTGCTTCAGGAAATGTGTGCGTGATCAAACATAAGGTTAGATCAGGGGAAAATATAGAATCTATAGCAAAAAAATATCATGTATGGGTAAAAGATATAAAACGGTTGAATAACCTCAAAAGTAATTATCTTTATGCAGGACAAATTTTATGTATAAAAAAATCATCAAAAACATCTTCTTCCAAAAAACATAAACCGAGAATGATAAAAGAAAAGATTGTAAAAACAAGAATAATCAGACATAGGGTTAGGAAGGGTGAGTCGCTCAGCCTAATTTCTAAAAAATACAATGTCTCGTTAAATAGTATCATCAGATACAATCATTTGAAAAAACCTTATAGAATATATGCAGGGCAGGTATTAAAAATTCCTAAAAAAATAGTAAAAATAGTTGAAATTGATGAAAGACAGAAAACATTGTATAAACCTACACCTATTAAACTCTCATTTTTATGGCCTGTTGACGGAAAAATTATTAATAATTTCGTAAATAACTTACAACAAAGACATTTAGGTGTTGATATAAAAACCGAGTGTGGGGTTCCAATAAAAGCTGCAGAGGAAGGAAAAGTTATATTTGCAGGAGATAGTATTAAGGCATTTGGAAATCTTATTGTTATAAGGCACAGAAATAAATACACCACCGTTTACGGTCATGTTGGAAAAATTTTAATAAAAGAAAATCAGTGGGTTGCTAAGGGACAGGTCATTGGTCAAACAGGAAAACTAAATAATTCAAATTACTGTGGTTTGTATTTTGAAGTAAGAAAAGATACCGTTCCTATAAATCCTTTAATTGTTATAAAAAAATAAAGAGGAAAGTAAATGCAAGAAAATCAAAACTCTGAGAAAAAATATGAGGAATTCCCGCGTATAAAAAGATTACCTCAATATGTTTTTGCACAGGTCAATGAGATAAAGGCAAAGTTAAGAAAGCAGGGTGAAGATATAATTGATTTTGGAATGGGAAACCCAGATCTAAAACCTGCCTCTCATATAATAGATAAACTGTGTGAATCTGCTAAGAAGAAAACAACGCACAGATATTCTATGTCACAGGGAATCCCACGGTTAAGAAAAGCCATATCTGATTTTTATAAAAGAAGATATGATGTTGACATAAATCCTGAAACTGAAGCAATTATGACAATTGGAGCTAAAGAAGGGTTATCCCATCTTATGATTGCAATGTTGGCACCAGGAGATATTGCATTAGTTCCAAGCCCAAGATATCCGATCCACTATTATGCTCCTGTTATTGCAGGTGCAAGTGTTCTAACAGTTTCAATTCCTTTAGAAGGAACAAATGAAGAAAAACAAGAACAATTTTTAAAAAATATATATGATTCTTATGAAGACAGTTATCCTGAACCAAAAGTTTTAATACTTAATTTCCCAAATAATCCAACGACTATGACTGTGGATATAGACTTTTTTAAAGAAATTGTAAAATTTGCCAAGAAAAAAGGATTATGGATAATACATGATTTTGCGTATGCTGATTTATGCTTTGATGGATATAAAGCTCCAAGTATTCTGGAAGTTGAAGGAGCTAAAGATGTGGCAGTTGAACTATACTCTATGACAAAAGGCTTTTCTATGGCTGGATGGCGTGTTGGATTTGTCGTTGGTAATGAAACAATTGTTTACAATTTAAAAAGATTGAAAAGTTATTTAGATTATGGAACATTTACACCTATTCAGGTGGCAAGTATAATTGCCTTGGATAGTGATTATAGTATTGTTGAAAAAGCTGCAAATACATACAGTAAAAGACTTGATATTCTTGTTCAGGGATTGAATAAGATTGGATGGAATGTTGAAAAACCTTTAGCAACAATGTTTTTATGGGCCAAAATTCCAGAAGAATTCCAGCATTTAGGCTCTATGGAGTTTAGTAAACTCCTTTTAACCGAAGCTCATGTTGCAGTAGCTCCAGGAATAGGTTTCGGTGAACACGGTGAAGGTTATGTAAGATTTGCTGTTGTCGAAAATGAAAAAAGGATAAGACAGGCAATAAGAAATATGAAAAAATTTTTTAAAAAATATAGAGAAGAGTTAAAACTAAAATAATGAAAGAGTTATCCATTTTAGAAGTAAGGCATATTAAAAAGAGTTTTAAAGGGAAAAAAGTTTTAGAAGATATATCTTTATATGTAAAAGAAGGTGAAATTGTTGGCTTATTAGGTCCGAACGGGGCAGGAAAAACAACCACATTCAAAACATTACTTGGATTTATCAAACCTGATGATGGAGACATATTTCTAAACGGTGAATCAATTACTGATCTTCCTGTTTATGAAAGGGCGAAGAAAGGTATATCTTTTCTACCTCAGGAATCGTCTATTTTTGGTGATCTGACCGTGTGGGATAATCTTGTTATCTTCTTGGAGTTTCAAAATCTTGATAAAGTTCAGATAAACACAAGAGCAAAGCAACTTTTAGAAGAATTTCATATTTATGACCTTAAAGATCAAAAAGCTTATACACTTTCAGGTGGACAGAGAAGAAGACTTGAAATCGCACGAAGTTTGATCATAAACCCTTATTTCTTACTTCTTGATGAACCTTTTGCAGGTGTTGACCCTGTATCTGTTCAGGATATTAACCACCTTATAAAAGATCTTGTTCATAAGGATATAGGTGTGATCATCACAGATCATAATGTAAGAGAAACATTAAAGATAACAGATAGGGCATATATTATCGCCCACGGAAAAGTTATTGCTTCAGGGACTCCTGAAGAGATTGTTCAGGATCCACTTGTAAAGAAGATATTCTTAGGAGAAGAATTTATACTGAACTAATATTTTGTCATACAAATAACGTTTCCAGAAAAAACTAACCTCACAACATTATCATTTTCTACATATTGAACTTCAAAATGATCCATTAGAGAATAACCTTCCTTAATATTTCCTCCGAAGAATCCTTCACAAAAATATTTTCCAGCCAGTGCTGCCTGTTTTTGTGTTTTTAATATAAGGTCATCTATACCTTTTGAAAGATCATTATTATAATTTTTGAGTAGATACAGTTTTCCTGCCCAGTTTGAGTATGTTATAGGGGATACTACCCAGATTTTGTATCGTTTTAAATCTTCTTTAAAATAATCAAAAGCTGAACCTTTTACTACACCTGTTTGAAACAATTTGACTACTGTTTTTTGATTTTTTTCCTCTGCGTTTGCAAAAGAAAACAGTCCAATCATTAATAAAAGAATAAAAATTTTTTTCATTTAAACTTCTCCATAAATGAATTAAAATTCTTCTTCGGTGCTTTTGTACTCAAATATAATTTCAACAACCAACAGGACTATTGATATTACGTTGGCAACAGCTGCACCTATTGCAAGTCCAATGGCAAGTCCAACATGAATATCAGAAAAATATAAAAATGCTGCAGGTAGAAGATGCAAGTCTGCAACTAAAGCCGTTGCTAAAAGTTCAGCAGAAAATATTTTTTTGGCTCCAAACTTTAAAACTGTTGCAATAAGATTAAC
>JALVEZ010000245.1 GCA_027030405.1 Hydrogenothermaceae bacterium
GTTGATTTTGTCCAAAATGTCCTTATGCTCACCCTTTTTTCCTCTCACCACAGGAGCTAAAATCTGGAGTTTTGTTCCTTCCGGAAATTTTAAAACCTGTTCTGATATCTCTTCAGGCGATTGGGAAGCAATCAGGTTATTACACTCTGGGCAGTGCGGTTTTCCTACCCTTGCAAATAAGAGCCTTAAATAATCATAAATCTCAGTTATTGTTCCTACTGTTGAACGGGGATTTTTCGATGTTGTTTTCTGGTCTATTGCAATGGCAGGAGATAAACCTTCAATATTGTCCACATCTGGTTTTTCCATAAGACCTAAAAACTGTCTTGCATAAGCAGAAAGACTTTCCACGTATCTTCTCTGTCCTTCTGCGTAAATGGTATCAAATGCAAGTGATGATTTACCTGAGCCTGACGGCCCCGTTATCACGATAAATTTATTTTTAGGTAGTTCCAGATCTATATTTTTTAAATTGTGCTGCCTCGCTCCGTGTATAACTATTTTGTCCATCTATACTCCCTTGTTAAATTTTTAACTAAATAATTTAATGCTGAAAAGGATTTATTGCAAAGAAAAAAATCCTCCTGTAACGGGAGGATTTGATGATTTAAGATGATTTTCCTTTATTTTTTATATCAAAGATATCTAAAAGTTCTGTTGGGAATGGGAATATGATGGTTTTTGCATTGTTATGACCTATGGTGGATAATGTTTCCAAGTATCTAAGCTGGATTGAGATAGGCTGTTCTGCTAGCATTTTTGCTGCTTCCACAAGTTTTTCTGCTGCCTGTTGTTCAGCTTCTGCTGCAATAATTTTAGCCCTTCTTTCCCTTTCTGCCTCTGCCTGTCTTGCCATGGCTTTTACAAGATTTTCAGGTAGATCTATTCTTTTGAGTTCTACTGCTATTACTTTGATTCCCCAGGCGTCTGTTTCTTTGTCTATAACCTCTTGAAGTTTCATATTTATTTCTTCTCTTTTAGATAACAGTCCGTCTAATTCTTCCTGACCACATATACTTCTCAATGTTGTTTGTGATATCTGGGAAGTTGCATAAACGTAATCTTCAACATTTACGATAGCTTTAACAGGATCAACTACTCTAAAATAAACAACTGCATCAACTTTCACAGATACGTTATCTTTTGTGATTACATCCTGAGTCGGAACATCAAGAGTTACAACCCGTAAAGAAACTTTTACCATTTTATCTATGAAAGGAATAAGTATAATGAGCCCTGGCCCTTTTGCACCTATAACTCTACCTAAACGGAAGATCACACCTCTTTCATATTCAGGTAAGATCTTGATTGCTGAAGCTAAAAATATAACAACTAAAACTATCAGAACCAATACTGGTATGCCCATGTTTGAACCTCCAATTAAATTAAGAAACTGTTGAAAATAGATTTCAACTTTTGTAAAAAATTGATCTCCGAAAAATGTAACACCTACAATAACTACAAAAATTATTACAGGAATTAGATTTTTAATAAAATTCATAAACTAATCCTTAACTGTTTCATCTATCCAGCTTAAATAATCCTCAGAACCTAAAATAACAGGCATTCCGATTATTTCAGGGACAGTATAAGGATGCATCTCTTTTACTGCTTTTTCAAGCTCAGGGAAAAGCGAGGATTTTGTTTTTATAATAAGCAAAAATTCGTCATCCTGTTCTATATTTCCCTGCCAGAAATATATAGAATTTATCTGTGATGTTATGTTAACACAGGCAGCCAGTTTCTTTTCTACCAAACTCTTAGCAATGGTCTGTGCCACCATCTGATCAGGACATGTTATAAAAACAACGATATAATCAGACATTTAGTCCTCCTTTTCTATGTATTCTAATCCTATGAAATCAAAAAGATCATTAATCGAAACGATCTCTTCTTGAGCTTCTATGTCATCAATAACATTTTCAATCATCTGTCTTTTTTCTTCTAACTTTTTCAGGATATGTTCTTCTACGGTATTTTCCGTTACGTAATTGTATATGTTTACTTTGTTTTTTTGTCCTATTCTGTGGATCCTATCTTCTGCCTGCCATATTTTTGCAGGGTTCCAGTGAAGATCAAAAAATATGGAATAACTTGCTTCTGTTAGTGTGAGACCTTCTCCTGCTGTGACAATCGTTCCTAAAAATATTTTTCTTTTTGGGTCTTCTTTAAACAGTTTTACTGCTTCTTTTTTCTGATTGTGGTTCATTTTCCCGTGGTAGGTAACAAAACTATTGGATCCGAAATTCTTTTTCAGGTTGTGAGCTATCTTTTCCACACCTTCTTTTACAAAATTTGTAAATATTATTACTTTTTCTCCTTCTGAAAGAAGTTCGTTTAATATATCAAGCAACCTATCCATCTTAGGGCTTTCATAACTTTTTGAAGGAAAGTTGCAAACCTGTCTTAGTCTTTGTATAGAATGAATAAGATTTTGTCTTATTATGAATTTATAATTTTTTGCATTTTTGTGCCTGTCAATCAGATGTTCTATCCTTTCTTTTTCTGTGTTCAGTATTTTTTCATACTCTTTTTGTTGTTTTGGATTTAACTGGAATTTTTCTATTTCTGGTGGAAGCTTTTCAGGTAGATCTTTCAATACATCTTTTTTAAGTCTTCTGAGCATAATTGGCTGAATTAGCTGTTTAGCTTCTTCCTGAGATACACTTCCTTCCACTTGATAGTCTGGATTTAAAAATTCATATAAAGAGATAAGCTCCCTTAAGTTGTTCTGTAACGGTGTTCCGCTTAACGCCCATCTGTATTTTGTGAATTTTGATATGTATTTTACTGCTTTAGTTTTTACTGCATCTGGATTTTTTATGTTGTGGGCTTCATCAAGGATGACAATGTCCAGATTTTTTCTAAATTCTTCTAAAAGATGATCTCTATTTTTAAAATCGCCTCTTAATGTGTCGTAGCTTATCAGGTATATATGAGAGTTCAGTTTCCACGTAATATCTCTAAGGTGGCTTTCTCCTCTGATTGTTATAAATTGAAGTTCTGGAGCCCATTCTTTCAGATGGTTTTCCCATACGGAAATAAGATTTAAAGGCACTATTATAAGAGCTTTTTTAACTTTTCCTTTTATGAACATTATTCTCAGGGCAGTTGTGGACATAACTGTTTTTCCTGTTCCCATCTGATCTGCCAATAATGCAAAGTTATTACTTATTAAAAATTTTATGCCCTGAATCTGATACGGATATAAAGGATGTGGGAAATTTAGATCTGATGGGATGTTGAAATCAATTTCTGGAACCAGCAGAGGTTTAACAAGGTCTAACAGTGAAAGATTTTTCAGTTCCAACTGCTCTTTTTTAGAAACTTTTTCTGAAGATTTACCGTTTAAAAGCTGCTGGATATTTTGTTCCGTGTATATTTTTCCGACAGCAGAAACATCAGGAATATCCTTTATAAGATTCTCAGAAATTTTAAATATTCCGTCGTCACTGGAAAAATACTGTATTATTTCAACGTCTATATTTTTTACTAAGTTTTTATTTTGTAGTAAGTTTTGCATTTTTTTCATTCATTGCAATGTATTGGATTGCATTTTCTATACGCTGAAAAGGTTCCATTATATTAAAGTTTTTATATATCTCATTTAATGCTTTGGATATACTTATCAGCTTTTTTTCATCTTCTTTGGATATGGTTATCATTAACGGATCAAACTTGTTATAAATGTTGATTATTTTATGGCTGTATTTATCCTTTGCCATAAATGGATCAAACTTTCTTACGAAGATTACAGGAGCATCTATACTTTTTCTTATGGTTAACAGGTCTTTATCTTTTGTTAAAACAATATCATATTTTTCCTTCAGTGCGTTTAAAAGGTCTATTCCAAATTTTTCTTTAAAAAGAACTTCTTTTAATGAATCTCCGTATATTATTTTTTGAAGTTCGTCTAATGAAACTTCTGTTGTTATTCTGAACTCTATAGGTTTTGTTTTTTCATCTGTAAGAAGAACGCCGCCTCGAAAGTCTGCGTTTTCTTCTGTGTAATAGAGATAAGCTATATTCATTTTAGCTACCCTTTTTATTTTTATTATAACATTTCGATTTTTGAGAAGAATATTAAATTTTTTTTGAAATTTTACGAACATAAAATTGTGTAAAAATTTTTTACAAATTATATTTTTTTATTTAAATATTTTTATTAAACCGAGGACATTAAATTGGAAATTTTTATGGATAGATTTAGGGAAGTCAAAAAGTCAAAAATCATAAAAGGGAAAGTTATAGAATCAAGGCTGATAAAATGTGATGACAAGTATGATGTTTATAAACCTATTGTCAGATATCAGTATGAAATTGATGGGAAAATATACATATCCCAGACTTTATGTCAGGAGAACATATACGGTACAAAAGAAGAGATGTCAGATTTTATAAAAAAGTATCCAGTTGGAAAACAGATTAATATAAATATTGATCCTGAAAATCCAGAAAATCCTAAAGTGGATTTAGGGATAACATTCCAGAATGTAAACTTTTTAATCTTCATCGGATCCACACTTATTTTACTTTTAATGCTGTTCTACGAACTTGTTAAAAATCAATAACCGTAGAACTCTTTCTGAATCTCTTTATCTAACTCTTTAAATCCTCTTTTAGCCTGAAACTGTTGCCATAGAGCCTGATTATTTTTATAACTTGTTACAATCGTATCTTCTATATATTTTGCTAACTTTTTGGCAGCATCTTTGTCTAAGACTACTAAAACGAAAAGTTCATTCTTAGGAGATATCCATATATCTTTCTGCCTTGAACCTATAAGAACTTGATTTGTTATCTGTTTTGATACTGTTCTTGTTATTTTATCAACTGTCTCCTGACTTCCTGCTCCTGTTGTCTGAACAAAATTTCCCACAAGATTCTTGACCTTTACTTGTATCTGTCTTGCCAGTTCATCCCGTGCATTTGCAAGTGCTTCTGTCCGTGCAAAGTTCAAACCTGCTTTTCCTATTTTTGCAGAACCTACGGCAGCAAATTTTGATACAGATGAAGGATTTAAAACCCATTCAGGTGCGTTTTTGAACTCTTCTGCATACTTGCTTTCTTTGTCTATTTTTTCATATGCTGTTTTACTTTTTGTAGAACATCCAAATGAAACAATCGATATAATGGCAACCAGTGATAAAATTTTCTTCATTTTTTAATCCTCAAGTGCAAATTTTTTAAAATCTATATTATCAAATATTCCGTTTTTATACTCTAACCAGTCTAAAAATCCATTATCAATATCATTCTTTTCGATCATATCTTTCAGTTTTAAAAAGTTGTATATATGTTCTTTTGTTCTTTTTGTGGCGTATTCTTTTGCAGTTTCTGTAGTCATAAGAAAAGCCCAGTCGCTACTCTGTGCAAGTAAAAGTTCTCTTTCCATCTGGTTAAGTGTTCTAATCTTCACAGAATCTGTTTCATCTCTATATTTTTTACTGAAATCTTCCATAACATCTGCCATGTAATGAAGATGTTTATAAATCCAGTCGTTACCTGGATTCAACCATACTTCAAAATACCCTTTATCTCCCCATGAGGAAGGAGAAGGCTCAACAACCTGATTTGTTGGATATTCATTGAGATATTCTGGAGGTGTAATAGGTTTTATCTGTTTGTGTTTATCAATTTCTTTAAAGAGAAAATATAAAAAATCCACACCTTCAAACCACCAGTGTCCGAAAAGTTCTGCATCATACGGTGAAACAACAACAGGTTTTCTATCCATCAGTTTAGAAAGGTGTTCTATCTGTTTATCCCTTGCCCAGTGGAAATGTTTTGCGTGTTCTTCTGCTTTTCCCCGTGCAATATCAGGATCGTAAGGTTGTTTATCTGCCAGATCAACATCTCCAGTGATTTTATAATACTTTATGCCAGTATAAACTCTGACACCATCTGGACTGATATAAGGTTTTATATATTCAAAATCTAAATCAAATCCAATATCTCTATAAAAATCCCTGTAGTTCGGGTCTCCAGGATATCCTTCTTTGGAACTCCAGACCTGTTTTGATGAATCTGGATCTCTTCCAAAAGCCGAAACACCTTCAGGTGTGTAAACAGGTGCAAATACACCGTATTTTGGAGCAGGTTTTCCAAAGATTATTCCGTGGGAATCAAGAAAGAAAAACTCAATTCCATATTTTGCTAGTATTTTATCAAGATCTTTATAATAAGCACATTCAGGAAGCCATATACCTTTTGGTTTTTCTCCGAAATGTTTTTCGTGTGTTTCCACTGCAACTCGTATCTGAGTTTCAACTGCAGACTCATTTACAGACAGTAAAGGTAAGAATCCGTGTGTAGCTCCGCAGGTTATTATTTCTAAATAGCCTTTATTTTTGAAGTATTTATAACCGTTTAGAACATTTTTATTTAGAAATCCGTTATAGAAGTCGTGTATATCGTTTATCCTCTTATTGTAGAAATGAGCCAGCTTGTTAAAAACAGGGTCATTTTTCGTTCTGTTTATCTCTTTTTCTGTAAGCTGTATCATTTTTTGAAGGTATTTTTCATACTGATTTCTTAAATATTCGTCATTTAACATCTCTGCGAGAGGCGGTGTTATTGAGGTTGTAAGTCTGAAATAAATATTTTCTTCTTCTAACTTTTTCAGGTTCATCAATAAGGGGATATACGTTTCCGTAATAGCCTCAAAAAGCCAGTGTTCTTCAAGGAAATAGTCATATTCAGGATGTTTAACAAACGGTAAATGTGAATGTAAAACAGGCATCCAGTATCCTTTCATTTTAAATTCTCCCACGATGATGAAATTTTTCTTATCTGATTTTGTATTAATGTCTCAATGATTTTCTGGAAAGGTAGATTTGAATCTGCAAAAAACTCAGTTTCTCCATGAGAAAGTTTAATAATCTCTTTCCAGTCTTTCATTTTAGTCATCCATATTTCTTCTTCTGCAAATTCTGAGATCTCATCAGAAGGAACAACTATCGTATTAGATCTCATAATCTCTATAAACTGATCATTCACTAACACTCCGAACACCACAAAAAGCTGATGGAAAGGTGCATGATAAAAAATATAATATTTTCCAATTGGATCATTAATATCGATAGGCAACACTTCATTTCCGTTATCATACAGCTTAATCACAAATCTAAAATGTTTATACTGGCTTTTAAGCAAATTTATTGTTTCATCACTTAATTCCCAGTATGTGAAATGTTTTGAAGGGTCAACAGGAAGCAGAACTATTTTTGTTATGTTGTATCTTTCTGGAATAGGATAATCTTCTTTAATGTATTTATGCTCAATATTGGGAGCTTCTGTGGAATCTTCTTTTAAAACATGTGTCTGACTGGAAAAACTGTTTTCATCATAACTTTCGGCTATCAGAATATCCCTTTTGATCTCTTCACTTTTTGTTTGTTCTGCCAATTTTTCTTCTGCTTCGAATGATGTTTCTGGATCGCATTCTTCCATCATTTTTATAGCTTTGATTAGCTCATTTTTATTCATCTTTGAACGACCTTTTATATTTTTTTCTTTTGCTAACTGGTAGAGTTTCTTTTTTGTTAGCTTTTTTAAATCTTCCAATTTTTTAAACTCCCTTGCTAAATTTTATTTCTTCATAAAGTCGGATGTATTGAGATGCAGAGGCATCCCATGAAAAGTCTAAATTCATAACAGATCTTTTTAGTCCAGTCATTGTGTGTTCGTCCTGATAAAGATTCAGCCCCCTCAATAAAGAATGAATAAATTCACCTTTATCAGGATTGTTAAACAGTATTCCGTAGCCGTGAGGTTCTGATATATCTTTTACAGTATCTGCAAGCCCTCCTGTTTTTCTTGCTATCACAAGAGTTCCGTATCTCATTGCTATCATCTGATTAAGTCCGCAAGGTTCAAACAAAGAAGGCATTAAAAGAAAATCGGCAGAAGCATACATTTTTCTGCTTAAAGGTTCGTCATAACCGACTTCTATAAAGATGTTTGAATATTTTCCTTTGATGTCGTTGAAAAAGTCGTTATACAGTTTATCTCCTGAACCTAATATGGCAAAGTTAGCCCTCATTTTTGCCATGTCATCAATAGAATCTTTAATAAGATCAATTCCCTTTTGCTTGGCAAATCTTCCTATGAAGATGAATAAGGGTTTAGAAGGATCAGAAAGATTATGCTCTTTGAGAAAGATTTCCTTGTTTTCTGATTTCTTTTCAATGTTTTCAGATGAATAGTTCAGATATATGTGAGGATCTGTTTCAGGATTCCAGACTTTGTAGTCTATACCGTTCAATATTCCAAAAAGTTTATGACAGTGTTTTCTTAAAACGCCATCTAATCCATAACCGTATTCAGGTGTGCATATTTCCCGTGAGTATGTTGGGCTGACAGTTGTTACTGCATCGCTAAAAACGATTCCACCTTTCAAGAAGTTAACTTTGTCATAAAACTCTAAGGCTTCCATATGGAAAAGATCCCATCCTAAGTTCAGACGTTCAATTGCAAATTTATCAAATATTCCCTGATATGCTATGTTATGAATCGTATGTATGGAACCGATATTATTCCAGTTGTATTTTGCTTTCAGTAAAACAGGGATAAGTGCAGTCTGCCAGTCGTTTGTGTGGATTACATCAGGGAAAAAGTTGGTTATTTTGAAAAACTCAAGAACAGCATAAGAAAAGGCTCCGAATCTTATATCGTTATCAGGATAATCACCTTCTGGTGTTCCGTATAAATAATCCCTATCAAACAGCTCAGAGTTATGGAAAAAATAATGTTTTACGCCGTTTTTTTGTTTATAAACTTTAAAATGATAATCTTTATTATTAATGTGAACATTAAACTCTATATCAGTTGGAACTATACCGAATTTTTTCCTGTCAACCGTTTTATATAAGGGCATCATAGAAATGACTTTAAATCCCCTTTCGGATATGGCTTCAGGCAAAGAATGTGATACATCAGCAAGACCACCTGTTTTAGCAAATGGATAAATTTCACTTGAAACAAATGCTATCTTCATAGTATTACCTCTCTGAGGAATTTGGCAGCATCTTCAGGCGGTGTAGGATTTATTAAATATCCTGTTCCTAACTCAAATCCTGCCTGAATAACGATTCTCGGTAATATATCAATAAACCAGTGAAAAAATCGATCTATACCTATAAAATAGTCTGGTTTTTCTGGAAAATCACGTGTAGGTGGAGCAGTATAAATAACCATGTTAAACGGTGGATTAACCAACGACTTATGAAGTTTTCGGACTGTTATTTGCAAAATTTCTGCTAAATTTCTTTGTTGCTGCTCATTAATAGTGTAAAAATCTTTAGAATGAAATTTTGGAACTATTCTAACCTGAAATGGAAATAAAGATGCATAGGGACAGTAAGCTAAAAAATCCGCATTTTCATAAACAATCCTGTCTCCTTCTTCCATCTCAAACTTTATTTCATCACACAGAAGACATCTGCTTGTTTTTTGAAAATGTTTTCTTGATTGATTCACAATTGTATCTGGAATTTTAGGTATTTGCGATAATGCTATTATCTGGGAATGTGAATGAACAAGACTTTTTCCTGCATCTTTTCCGTGGTTTTTAAATACTTGAACATATTTTATCCTTAAATCCATATAAAGACTTCTAATTCTTTCTTTATATGCAGTTAGTATGTCAAAGATCTCATCAACGGTGAAATTTTCAATATGCCTGTTGTGATCAGGTGTTTCAACAACAACTTCGTGGGCTCCGAAGCCTCCTTTTTTATCATATATACAGTAAAAATCAGATTGATCTGTTTCTTCTATTCGAAATGCAGGATATTTGTTCGGGATTACCCTGACTTTCCATCCTGGAGTGTTTGGTTTTGTATTTGGATCCCTTATAGCAAAGATTTCAGGTGGAGTTTTGTCCTCATTTCCATATTCAAACGGACAGGTTGATATATCGCCGTGTTCTTCATAAACGTGAACAGGATAGTCGTGTGGTCTTCTTGCCCTTTCAACTGCAATTACAGTCCATGTATCAACAAGTTTGTTGTATCTTAGTTCAGACATTTAATCACCTCTAATTTCTAAACTTCCTTTAATTTTTAAATTTTTATTAAACGGAAATAAAAAACCAAAACTCTGACCTTGAACCGTCAGGTCAAGCCCGCTTTCCGACTGGCTGACCGTTTCTATCGTGTATGTGAGCAATTTAGCAGGCTTGTCAAATTTCAAAACAATATCTTTATCAAGATAATCGTCGTAAATTTTAAACTGTTTCTGCGGTTCTAACTCTTTTACGGTTCTTATCTTCTTACCGTTCACAAGAACATTTTCAATATTTGCAAAGTGTAAGTTCATTTCAAGGAGATAAATGATCTCCCTATCAAAGTCAGAATCAATCTGTATCTCAAATGAGATTCCGCTTTCTTGCAGAACAAATCTTTTTGTTAATGATGTATCAAATCTTTGGTTTTGTTCAAAAATCCCCCCTTCTCTTTTTAGAACAATCTGATTCTCATCTACAGATACAATATTAAAAGGATTGTTGGCGAAATCTCCGTATTCGTTAAACTTACATTTATCAAATAGATCAGCACTTATAGAATCATCTGTAAAATGGTCAATAAATGAATTTTTTTCATACCAGTCAAATTTCAGTTTTTCTAATATCTTCTGTGATACGGAAATGTCCGTCTCATGAATTGTTGATATGCCTTCTTCATCGTGATGATGTTCTTTCGGTGGATTCAGTATTTTTTCGTGATACCCTTCTTTTCTCCTTGTTAATGTGTTTTGGAGATTAAAGATATTTCTCTTTAATGATAGTTCTGTTAACTGTCCGCCGTTTTTTGTTTCAAAAACGGCAATAAAATTGTGATTTGAAATTTTTATCTCTTCATATCCGTCATAATTAAGATCTTCTATTTTCAGATAATTCGGTTCTCCTGTAAGTTCATCTTTTCTATTTTCTGCTTCGATTATAAATCTGTAAGCATTGTCCCTAAGGTTCGGAAGATAAAGCCCTCCGAAAACTCCGTGCCATAACACATCGTTACATTCTGCTTTCATAACAGATTCATAATACTGCTCATCTTTTTTAAGTTCTTTCTGTTTTGAAAGCTCAAGTGTCCTTTTATGTATTCTATTGCTTTCTGGATATTTAACAAGGAAATTTTTCCATATACTTCCTTTTACGTATTTTTCTGCAAGGTGTTCCAGCCCCATTTCTTTAAGTTTTTGATGTAAAAACTCAATTTCTATATATCCATCTGTGAAAAGACTCCATTCACCCATTTCATAATAAGAAGTTGTTGGAAGATAAACTAATCCTTCTGGTTTTTCATTTTGGGCAAAATCTTTATAGTGGATACTTTCTATTTTTTCATCATTTTCAACTGTTTCAAGGAAATTTTCCAGCCATTTTTCCTGATAAACCCATTCGTAAGTTTTTGGCCATATCCCGAATTTCTCACCGTCATCAAATATTATCCCTGCCTTATTCTCAGGTAAAGAGTAAAGGTATTCCATCACTTTAGGTACAGGTTTAAAAGGTGTTATATATCTAAGTGTTTTATCAATTGGAAATATTTTCAGTTTATATCCTTCTTCTTCTGTGATGTAATAACCGTGGAGCTGTTCTTTCTTAAATCCAAGGGATATAAAATGATAATCATCTACTATAACGTATTCTATTCCTGTCTCTACAAGATCAACGATGATACTATCATCCCAGACTCTCTCTGTAAGCCATAATCCTTTCGGTGTTTGATAGAAATTTTGTTTTATAAAATCATTTAGCTTTTGAATCTGTTTTTTTCTATCATCTGAAGGAATAGAGGCAAGCACAGGTTCATAGTAACCGCCGCTGAAAAACTCAACGATACCTTTTTCTGATGCTTCCTGCATTAGTTTAAAAAGTTCTTTATCTCTATTTTTTATAAACTCTAACAACCATCCACTGTAATGGACTGCAAATTTAAAGTTAAATCTGTTCGCAACTTTAAAAAATGGCTTATACGATTTTTCAATAGCCTCTTCAACAACATAATGAAAGTTATCAACAGGTTGATGACAATGGATTCCAAACAGAAGTTTTATGCTCAATAGTACCATCCTCCATAGTAAGCCATCATTATGTACATGAAGGTGTAGTAGATAATCAATCCGAATACTATCATAAGGAGAACACCTAAGAATGTGGTTCCACCTTTTTCAACAACCCTTTTTTCAAACAATTCTTGAGTATGTGTTGTAACCTTTATTTCCATTAAGTCCTGATATGTTTTTATTGCATAAAGATAGTTTCCGAACATTCCAGTTCCAAACCACAAAACAAGCCATATAAGAATTCCATAAAGTGGAATAAAGGAAAGAAGGTTGAATGTTATGTATAGAAAACCGTAAAAATACATTTTTCTATACCCAAACCACAAAGAAGTAAAAAAGAATGCAGCCCAGTTCCATGATATCTTAGAACCTGTTATAGACATCAATTTCCATTTTGCTATATAGTAGTCTGCGTTTTTTTGAACGTATTTTCTGATTGTTTCTTCGCCGAACTCATCAAACAATTTCTTTACAACCATCGCTTTCCCCTTTTATACATACCATTCATAATCAAAATTTTTAGACAGATCTAAATGAATAAAGTTATAAAATGGTATTTTTTCTACTGTTTTATCGTTTTTAAATATTTTAAAATTCAGTTCGATATTTTTCCCGATACACTCAAGGGGAATCTTGAACTCTATGACTTCCCCAACTGCATAATCTATCCCATCACATTGAAAATCTTTTAAAATTATCTCCTTTTTATGAGTAGAAATAGGAACTCTGATATGAACTTTTTTATCGGTTAGAACCACATCAATTCCCAAGTAGTAATCTTTATCTATCAAATATTTAATATTCCCCTTTAAAAGAAAATAAAAATTGTTTTTATCATATCCGTAATACATCTCTTTTAGATGAACATTGCTGGTATCCATTGCAGAAGCATCGAACTGAAGATCGATAATTCCTGCGTTTAACCATTCAAAATAGTTGGAGATATACCCATCTATTATCGGGTGAATGTAGTAGTTAGGATGTCTTATTATAGCTTTTTTATAAGATTTTTTTATCGGCTGTAAAAGTTGATCTGGAATTTTTTCACCTGCAATTGCATAGATTTCCATAAGATTTGCACGAAACAACATATCAAATTTATCTGCAAAACTGCTGTAATGGTCATCTCCATACCACCAGAACCAGTCACTTCCTTCCGATATGCACAGATATTTTTGTGCT
The DNA here is from genome assembly GCA_027030405.1 of Hydrogenothermaceae bacterium. Classification (GTDB taxonomy): domain Bacteria; phylum Aquificota; class Aquificia; order Aquificales; family Hydrogenothermaceae; genus JALSSE01. The sequence goes on from JALVEZ010000245.1 coordinate 13,252, forward strand.
TCTTTTTTCTTCTCTTCTGTTAAATTCTGAGTTAACACAAATGATTTTGTTTTGGACAGAAGTTCCCACGCTTTATTTTTTTCTGGATGTCCTATCCAGGTAAGAAAATTTCCACCTATCCAGCTTCCTGCAACGATGTTATCTATTTTTGATGTTTGGATATCTTCAATTTGATCAATATCATCAAATCTTACCGTTTGTATCCAGTCCTCTTTTTCTAATCTTGAATAAAGTTCAAAAAAGAAATCTTTTCCGTTGTTGTAGTAAAACTCCCACGCATTTTCTCCATCTAAAATAACAGGAACAAGCGGGGAAAATGAGCATTCATCATATATATGCTTCAGTCTTCCTATAAAGTCATCAACAGCATCTTTTGGATTCCAGTCTGCATATGTAAAGCCTATTAGATCACTCAGGATTTTATCCCTGAAATAAATCTTTATTCTATCTTGGAAAATGTACTGTTTATAAATATTTAACCTGTTTCTGGGTTCTTCTAAAGAGTTGAACAGAACCTCTTCATCTGAAGCAGTCCATTTAATCCCGTTGTTTGAAAAAATATTTAATGTTTCGTTGCTTATGCTTCCTTCAGAAGGCCAGAATCCAGAAGGTTTTTTTAAAAATATTTTGTTGTAGTATTCGACGGCAGAACTTACGTGCCTATCAGCATCATCTGAAAAACTAACATAAATTTTTGGAAGTAGAACGTCAGATGTTGCCTGCTTTGCTGATTTTATATCTATCAAAAGTGGAACTATTGGATGGTAAAAAGGTGTTGTGGATATTGATATTCTTTTTTGAGTTTCTAAATGTTCGTAGAACGGTATTATCTCTTTTATAAGATTATTAAGCTCATTTATAAGTTTTATTTTTTCCGTTTCTGTAAAACCTACGCCTTTTTTTAAAAGTTCAGATATAAATTTTGATTTTTCTCTAAAACTGTTTCCAGTCCACGAAAGTATAAATAGAACTTCCAAGTCTAAGATCTCTGAGTCTGTGAAAGCGTTCGCCTGTTCTTCAGGGGATATGGAGTTTTCTTTTATTCTTTCATATTTATTAAACAGTTCGTAGTATCTCGGGAATGGATAGATCATTGTTTTTAGGTTTGCAAAAAAAAGCATCTCAATCAGATAGGCTTTTTCTTTTTCTGTTAGTTCAGAGACTGGTTTTTTAAGGGTGTTTAAAAATTTACAGTCTGCTTCTCCTTTTACATATTCAAGGAGTTGAACGATTAAAGATGGAACAAGGTTAAATGTGGCTTTTATATTTTCAAAGTTAGATAGATACCACGGCATTTCATAATAATCTTTTATTGCATGTAGATAAACCCACGGCATTTCATACTGCTTCGTCATGGGGTTTTTATAATAGGGCTGATGCATATGCCAAAGAAATGTCAGATACAGTTTTTTCATTAAGCTTCTTCAATCCATTTATTAATTTTTTCCCTATATGTTTCTAAAAGTTTTTCACCTTTTTCTTTATTTTCTGCCTGTACGTATAAATGAAGGTTGTCAGAGTATTGGTCAGGTATCATAAGTACCCAATTCTTTTTATCTTCGTATATTTTCACGCCATCAATAAAAGATGCTTCTTTGTTTATGGCTTCTTCTGTAAACTTTCTCATCATTTTTCCTTTTAGTGATGACGGGCATCCGATTAAAACATGTTTGAAATAGTAATCAGGGAATGATTTTAGAACCTGTCCAGGTGTAAGTTTTGTTTTTGCAAGCATTTCTAAAAGTTTAACTGAGGCAAACATTCCATCTGGACTGAATGAAAACTCTGGGAACATATAGTTTCCATCTAAATTAGCCACAAAGTAGTAATCTTGAAGGAACGATGCTTTCAGTCCTGTCATTTTACCTCTTTCTACGATGATGTTTTCAAGAAGATCGTCCATCACATCAGGGACAGAAACAGGCAGATACACTTTGACCTGCTTGTCGATTGTTTTATCTATAAGATAAAGGAACATTAATACTGCTTTATCATTGCTGATAACTTCTTCTGTTTCACATATGATTCTCAGTCTCTGTCCATTAGGATAAAGAAGGAAGCCTATGTCTTTATCCAAAACTTTTACAATTTTTGATATTTCTTTTATTGCTTTTTCTTTTAATGTTGGAATAAGTGATAACTTTTTCTCATCAAAATACGCATCTAACACTATGGTTTCAATATTTAGCTTGTTTATTATTTCTGGATAAACTATTGATGTTGAACCGTTTAAAAGGTCTGCAACTATTTTAAATTTTGCAGACTGGATAGAATCTATATCTATAAGTTCCAAAAATCTTGATTCATACTGTTCGATCGTTGGAACGTTGTCTTCAATTTCTCCAATTTCATTGAAATTAGCCCTTCTGAACTGTTCTCTGAAGAAAATTCTCTCTACGCTTTTTTCTGTGCCTGTGTCTATAGGTACTCCGTTTGAGTCATAAAATAGGATTTCTGTATAAGATGGATTATTAGGCGATTGTCTAAAATGAATTCCTGCAGCTTTTTCTGATTTTGCAAGATGAAATCTCATCACAGGTAGAGGCATAAGTTTTAGATCAACAACATTTATACCCGTTGACAGCAGTCCACCTAAAAATGCCCTTTTTAACATCCTTGAGGCACGGTGGTAATCCCTCGACATATAAACAGTCTGACCTTTCGGCAGTATTGAACCGAATGCTTCTGCAAGTTTTGCTGCCATTTCGCAGGAAAGCTCTATGTTCGTTCTACCTGATACCTTTCCACCTTCAAATATTGATTTTTTCCATTTATCTCCCCAGATAAGATTGCTACTTACAATTGAACCGCTTTCGATCAGTTTGTTAGGCCATACGATAACATCTTTTTCAAAAACTACTTCATTTTGAACATCGACATCTTCTGCTATTATCACTCCTTTTTCTGCTTTTACGTTATTTCCTATGTTTACATCATTACATATAACAAAATTATTAAACTTACATTTATTTCCAATATTAACATCCCACCAGATAACACCGTCCTTTAGTGTTGTATTTTTCCCGATCTGCGTATTTTTTCCGATTGATACATTTTCTAATTTTGTATTCGGTGAAATTTTCACATCTTTATCTAAAACCACCATTCCTGATATTTTCACATTTTCAGGGATTTCAACGCCTTCCTCTTTATAAACGACGCCTTTATCAAAATTTATTTTTTCACCTTCTATCTGGATTTTAACTTTACCGTTAAAAATATCTTTGTGGACATCTCTATAACTTTCAGGATTTCCAACATCCCTCCAATATCCTTTTGCATTAAATCCGTATAACGGAATTCCCTCTTCCATAAGTTTTGGAAAAAGGTCTTTACTAAAATCGTATGGGACATTTTCAGGAATATATTTCAGGATTTCTGGCTCAAACACATAAATTCCAGTATTTATGGTGTCGCTGAAAACTTCTCCCCATCCTGGCTTTTCTAAAAATCTTATTATTGTTCCGTCTTTATCTGTGATAACAACGCCAAACTGAAGTGGATCTTCTACAGAAGTAAGTGTAATAGTAACTTTTGCATTTTTTACTTGATGGTATCCGATAATCTCTTTTATATCAAAATCTGTAACCAGATCACCACTCATAACGATAAAAGTTTCGTCAAGGTATTTTTCTGCTTTTTTAACTGCTCCTGCGGTTCCGTAATCATCGTCAGGTAAAACATAAGTAATGTTTACTCCAAAATCTTTTCCGTCCTTAAAATAATCTTTTATGACTTCTGGTTTAAAATACAAAAGAACTACAATATCAACGATTCCAGCACTTTTCAGTTTTTTGATGATATGTTCCATCATCGGACGGTTAAGTATTGGAAGCATTGGTTTTGGGATACTGTTTGTTAAAGGTTGAATTCTTGTTCCAAATCCTCCTGCCATGACGATTGCTTTCATTTGAAAACTCCCTCTTTGAGATTAGATTTATCTAATTTTAACAAAATTTATATAAAAATTTTTTAAGATTTCTTAATATCCTCCTTTGTTATAATATTAGGCATTTCGAATATAAAAGGAAGTTTATTTTAATGAAAGAACTAATAAGAAAATCTTTTTCAAAATCTACCCAATTTTACGAAAAAGAGGCAATTATCCAGAGGAAAACTGCGAAATTGATGGGCGAATATATTCAAAAATTTGATGGAACTGGTGTGGATTTAGGATGTGGGACTGGATTTTTAGTTGATTTCTATAAAGAAAAAGATGTTATCGGTCTTGATCTGTCGTTAAAAATGATAAAAAAATATAAACAAAAAAATCCAAATGCCATTGTTGGAGATATAGAAAACTTGCCTTTTAAGACTGAAAGTGTAGACTTTGCAGTGTCTAATTTTAGTTTGCACTGGACGGATTTTGAAAGGTCTGTTTTTGAGATTTTCAGGATTTTAAAAAGTGGTGGAAAATTTTATTTTAATGTTCCGATTAAGGATAGCCTGAGTATAGTTAATAAGATTTTAAATTATGAAAATTTTAATTTTTTGACTGAAGGTCAGATTATAGGAATTTTACAAAAGTATGGATTTGCGATTGAAAAGTATTATGTACGAGAGTTTCAGATTTCGTTTAAAACGTCTATGCTTTTTTTAGAACATCTTCATAAAACAGGTTCTATGATAGGTAAAAAGGGAAAGACATTAGGTGAAAAGAAAAAGATAATAAAGCAGTTCCAATCTTATAAAAAACCTGTGATTCTAAACTACAAAACTCTCTTTGTTCTTGCAGAAAAGAACTAATCTAAAAATTTTAGATTCTAATATAAAAATCCAAATAACCATAAAGGTATTCTGTTATTTATTCCAACTTCCAGATCATCAATTACTAAATAACTGTTTTTCGTATCTTTTATTTGAGTCTGTTTTTTATTTTTTCCTCCAACTTCAAATGTGTATTTTCCGTCAACTCTGATATCACCTTTTTTAGGATATTCTATCTGATGATTCTCCCGAAGCATAGATATCACAAATGTTTCTCTTATTGTTCCAATTTTAGGATTTTCACAGTAGCAATAATTTAAGTTTGTGTTATTCATATATATTTTTTCTGGTTTAGTAAAAATACTATCTCCTTTTTGAGGAGATTTTAGAATAAACAGAATATCCCCTCTATGTAAGTATTCTATATACTTATATAATGTGATTCTATTTATCTCTATTTTTTGTGCCAATTTTGATAAATTCAGCTCATAAGGTTCTGAAACGCAGATCAGTTTTACTAATTTTTTTAATTTTATTAAGTTCTCAACTTCAATTTTAAAAACAAAAGGTAAATCTGTTTCTATTACTGTGTTTATGATTTGTTCCAGTTTTATGTAATATGTTTCTGGATTCTCAAAATAAAATGGATAAAAGCCTTTTTGTAAGTATTCTTTCCAGTGTTCAAGAGGTTTTATTATTTTCAAAATTTCATAAGCAATATCAGTATGATTTTCTAATATTTCTTTAAGAGTATAGCTTTTTAATGAAATTCCAAGTTTTAGTTCTAAGAACTCTCTATACGACATTCCATTTACTTTATAAATTGCGGCTCTTCTACTTAAATCTGTTTTTGAGTGTTCTAATCTGATAGCCGATGATCCAGAAAATAGAACTTTTATATTTAAAAAATCGTAAATCTGTTTTAAATGTTTTTCAAAATCTTTATATTTATGAATTTCATCAATTACTAAAACTTCTCCTCCAATACTTTCAAAATATTTTGCAAATTCAAATAAAGATACATCGCTGAACTCTATACTATCTGCTGATATATATAGTTTTTTAGAGATAGGTAGTTGATGTTCTTTAAGAAATTGTAAAAGAAATGTGGTTTTCCCTACACCTCTTGCTCCAATAATGCCGATTAATTTGTCATTGAAGTTTATTTTTTTATAGAAATATCTTTTATAACTAATGTTAAATCTGGCAAGTAAACTTATAAATCTTTCCTGAAATAAATTAAAAATGTTTTCCATAATAAACAAATTATATCAAATTTTGTTTATTACAATAAACAAAATTTATTAAAAATCGAATCTTATTGCTTAGAAAAATCAGAATATTTAGGAATAAATAATTTGATTTAAAAAATAAGATGGATTGAAAAAGAATTAATGGATTTTAGGAAACTAAAACTCTCTAATTTTAATATTTTCTAAAGTGGTTCAAAAAAGGGTTTAACTTCTTTTTTGAATGGGATCATTTGAAATTAGGAAATGAAAAGTTATAAGAATCAGTTATTGGAATTTTAAAAGATTTAAACATCCCCAAACTCAGGTGGTCTAGGGATGCCTTTCGGCAAAACCAACCCACTTTAGGGAGGCGGGAAAAATGAGGCTCCTTCCTGAAAGCCTTCCTGAGATGGAAAGGAATCACCTCTATTAAAGATAGGAAAGAAAAAATAGATTTCAACTTTTAATAAATCCACAATGCCCTTAGTCAAGCGGGACAGTTCGAGTTAATAATTTGAAAATCCCTGTATGGCATATCATTTAGACAGTCGCAATGCCCTTAGTTAAGCGGGACAATTCGAGATTATTGGCATATTGAGTTTAGGATAAACGATTGGAGGTTGAGTCGCAATGCCCTTAATCAAGCGGGACAATTCGAGAAGAAAGTTTCACAGATTTTTCTGGTCTGTTTACATTCCAAGAGTCGCAATGCCCTTAGTTAAGCGGGACAGTTCGAGATAAGGAAAAAGAGGAACTTAGAAAAATCTCAAAGGAGTCGCAATGCCCTCAGAAAATCGGGGATATTATTACTCTTCTTTATAGCTTTTGTATGCTTCATAAGTTAAGGAAATAAATACATAAAAAAGAACTATAACCGCAATTCCTATTAATATTAATATGAAAGTATTCATTCAAAGCTCCTTAA
>JALVEZ010000246.1 GCA_027030405.1 Hydrogenothermaceae bacterium
AAAAAATATAAGGATAAAAAGATAATTGTGTATTGTCGTTCTGGAAATAGAAGTGTTTCAGCAGCAAGAATATTAAAGTCTTTAGGATTTGATAATGTTTACAACTTAAAAGGTGGGATTATAAACTGGAAAAAACACAACTTACCTGTGAAATAAATAGTGTTTTCTTTTATAGATATATTTTATAATCCCATAGTTTACTAATCTGTTATAAAATCTTCCAAATTTTTGATCTTTAAATTTTGATTTTTTCAGTATTTTTACAAGCCTTTGTTCAGATATAAATCCGAATAAAAAAGCTGAAACAACAAGGAAAGGAAGACCAGGAATAATTGGAAAAATTACACCAATTATCCCTAATATAAGAAATAGCGTTGCAAACAGTAATTTCATTTACTTTTTCTTTTTTGCAGTCTCTTCTGCAAATTTTATAATTTCTTCTTCTGGAATATCTAAGTTGTGTTCTTTTACATACTCTTTAAGATAAGCGATGATTTTTTCAGGTCTTGACATAGCTCTACCTTTATCTGGAGTAGGATCTTTCACTAAACCGTAAATCTCTCTTCCTTCATGCCATTCTGGTAAATATTCTGTTATAGGTAGACCTTCTTCTGTGGTGAATAATAAACAGTGGCAATATTTGAAAATCTGCATTTCATCACATGCACATATCCATCTTCTTTTTTTAACTTCTTCTAACTTATCTGGATAGAAATTACATGGACATAATGGTTTTCCTAATTCGTCAACATGGGCTGCTAAACCACTAATTACAGCTTCTGCTGCATCTTCCATAGGATTTACAACCGTACCTGACTTCTCTGCAAAATTTTTTGCAAAATTTTTCATTTTTTCGTATGCTTTTGGTTTTTCTGACATCTATTCCTCCTTTCTAAAGGTTTATATTATTATATAAGAATTCTTATATATTAGATAAGTTATATTAAATGGTTATGATTTTAAATGAGAAATGTCAGTCTAAAATGAAAAAAGCCCCTCTTTAAAGAGGGGCTTAAGTAATATTTAAATTTGTTTAATATCCTTAGAATAAATATCCAAATTCAGCGATGAGGTTGCTGCTATCTTCTTTATCGTCACCTGTTCTCCAGATGAGATCAGCTCTTACAAAAGAGTTTGCAGTTGGATTCCAAGTAGGAGTTAATGTTAATGTAGTTACATCTATTAAATCAGATGCTTTTTCTAATCTTACAGGTAATTTTATAGCACCTAAATCTATATTAGCTTTTAATGCAAATGTTGTTAAATCATCAGTTGATCCAGGGATGTCAGAAATTTTATTAATTTCAAGTCCTACAGCAACACCGCCTAAATCTCCATCTGCAGATAAGTTTATAACTGATGAGCTATCATCATTTTTAAAGTAATGTAATCCAACTTTAGCTACACCTACGTTTCCGATAATACCAGCTTCATACCCATTATCTGCTGATCCTCCACCATGAGTTCCACCTAATGCACTACCGTCATTTACACCTAAGTAAGCTTTAAAGTCACCTATGTCAAAGTTAAGTCTTGCACCTGCAAATAATATTGGTTGTGCTGCAAATGCAACAGGTCTTGTGATATGAGGGTTAAGAATAGTAACAGGTGCATTTCCGAATTTCTGCCATAATAAACCTGCGTCTAATGTAACTCCTGGAACTGCCATTAATGAGAAGTATCCTAAATAAACATCATATCCAGTTCCGAATGGATTAGCTAAAGTTTTGGTGTATTTACCGCTACTTGAATCAAATGGTCCTTGATCTACAAAAACTAATGGAATTTGGAAATTAGCAATTGCTAATGTGAATCCAACTGGGCTTTCTTCAGTTGCTGCTTTTGTGAATCCTAAAGCTACTGTACTGAGAGAGAAATCAGCAGAATCACTGTTCCATGCTGCACTGATGCCACCAAAGAATGTGATGTCCTGATTTGCAGTTCCTAAGTTCCCTGCAAATGATGCTGTTGATACTGCTAAGAGTCCTGCTGCTGCTAAACCTACTATTTTTTTCATGCTAAACCTCCTAAAGTAAATTGTTTTTAATTATTCCATAATTATATTTTTATACAAAATATAGTTTATATGCATATTTTCATTAAATAATAAATAAACTTATTCCACCTGTCAAGTTTCACTTAATTAATACTTACGAACACGTTTTTACTAAAATGGTCATTCTTCCTGAATTAATAAAAAAGTTATCTGCTCCTTCAACTTTCATATCATAAACATCAATAGTTTCGCCTTCGTCAACAACATCAACTACTTTAATACCTTTATGATTATAAGTTGCTATAACTTTATCTTTGCTATCTTTAGCTTCAACAAATTCTTCTGCTTCTTTAAGGGCTAATTTGTGATCTGGCGTACATTTAAAGTCTGTTCCGTCCTCTAACTTTAATGTTACTACACTTTGCTCACCTATTTTTACTGCAGTAGCCTCTTTAATGACAGGAATCCATGTATCAGATTTCCATTCACCAGAATAAATTTTTACCTTTTCATCACTCTCAGCTAATTCTGCTAAAGATTTTTTATTTCCTTTGTGAAGAACTACCTTAGTTTCTCCTGCTAAACATATCTCCATTCTTACACCTCTCTTATAAATTTAGTTGTTCAAAAAAGCTTTCATCTGTATCTCTTTTATAACTTCCTATTTTGTACGTTTCTAACTCTGTCTCCTGTGGAGCAACATTAATTTTTTTACTATCCGTCCATTTATCAATCCAGCTTAATGGATTAGCACTACTTATATTACCAAATAATGGCTTCAATTCCAATGCCCTCATTCTTCTATTTGTCAGCCATTTCATATATTCCTTTAAAATTGTAGCATTTAAACCAAGAAGACTTCCACTCTGAAAGATATAATCTGCCCATTCCATTTCTTCTTTGGCGGCCTGTTCAAACATCTGATAAACTTTTTCTTCATTTCTTTTAGCTACTTCTGTAAATCCTTCTTCTTCATTGTTTCTTAGCTGTTTTAGGATGAATTGGGAAATTTGTAGATGTATGTTTTCATCTTTATTGATTAAAAATATAACTTTTGCATTTCCTTCCATTAATGCTGGTGTTTGTTCTGCAAATGCATATGAACATGCAAATGATACATAAAATCTGACACCTTCTAATATATTAATAGCCACTAATAAAAGGTATATTTTGTCTTTCAGTTCTTCTATATTAGACACATCTGCGTTAAGAAGATCATTGTAGAACTTTGTGGTAGCCTCTGCTCTTTCTTTTATATATTTGTCTTTAAAAATGTTATCGAAAAACTTTTTCGGGTTCGGGATTACGTTCCTGACTATGTATGTGTAAGAATAGCTGTGTAGATTTTCAAATCTTAACCATTCAACCATGGCAGATTCTAACTCATTTAACGACACATAATCTAATAAAAGTGTCATACCTCTAACCTGATCGGTGTCTAATAATGTTTGATATGAGAGGTTTGCCGTGAATATAAATTTAAGATCTTCTGGAAGGGATTTGAAATCTGCTTTATCTTTAAGAAGACTTACTTCTTCAGGATTCCAGTTAGATGCTTTTTGTTCTATGTATTTGTTATACAAAAATTTGTATTTATACTCATCAAATCTCTGTATTCCTTTTTCACCTAAAAACATAGGTTGGTGAACATAGTCTGAAATATCTGGATTTATTATTGTTTTTGAAACATGTTGGTTTACATGCATTTTATTATCCCTCCTTGATTATATTGAGCATGCACCTGATTCACAGGCTTCATTTTCTTCAACGACAGTTTCAACTTCTTTAAACTGAATATTTCCGTCGTTTGTGTTTAAGTAATATAAAGTTTTTAAACCTAACTTATACGCGTAGAACATATCTTTGATAACTTCTGAGAAAGGAAGCTCATTATTTTCATATTTTGTGTAATCGTAATACTGGTTTGTAGAGATAGACTGATCTAAATATTTTTGTATAAATGCTAAAAGTGTAAGGTATCCTTTGTTTCCTTCTTTCATATCAAAAGCAAGTTCGTAGTATTTTTTCAATCTCTTGTATTCTGGAACTATTAGTTTTATTGTTCCCTGTTTTGATTTTTTGACAACTAAATAATCTCTCGGTGGTTCCACGCCATTTGTTTCTCCCGATACAACTGAGGAAGATTCTGTCGGTGCAATTGCTGTTAATGATGCGTTTCTTAATCCGTATTTGAGTATATCCTGTCTTAGTGATTCCCAGTCGTGTAAATATTCTTCTTTTTTATAAATCTCATCTAATTTTTTGTTATATCTATCTATCGGTAAAACACCATCGGCATATGTTGTATCCATGAAACCTTCGCAAGCACCTTTTTCTTTTGCAAGGTTATTGCTTGCTTTTAAGAGATAGTATTGAATCGTTTCAAAAAGGTCATCTGTAAGTTTTACAGATTTTTCTAAATCTGAGTAGTTTGTTTTATTTCTTGCGAGATAATGGGCAAAACCAATTACACCTATACCTAAATATCTGTATTTCTTTGTTGTTTTTTCTGCTGAAATTACAGGGTACTCTTGAATATCAATAAGCTCGTCTAAACCTCTAACCATAAGATCTGCAATCTCTTCAATTTCATCAAGCATTCTTATATTCCCTACATTTATTGCAGATAAGATACAGGTTGATATTTCTCCATCATCGCTATTTACATCATGTATAGGGCTTGTTGGTTGAACTATTTCCTGACATAAGTTTGATTGATGTATCGTTTTTTTGGTGTATGAGTGCTGATTTACATTATCTGCATTAAAGATATAGATTCTTCCAGTTTCAATCCTTTCTTTAATAATGAGATCTAAAAGCTCTCTGGCTTTTATTTTCTTTCTCATTATGCCTTCTCTTTTTTCTGCCCTTTCATAAAGATCTTTAAACTCAGGTCTTCCCATAAACTCTATAAGTTCTGGATTTTCATGTGGTGAGAGAAGTGTTATATATTCATCATTGATAACTCTTTCATAAAATACTCTGTTTAATCCTATTGAGTAATCTAATTTCCTAACTCTATTTTCATCTGTTCCTGCGTTGTTTTTCAGGACAACAACATCTTCTATTTCATAATGCCAGAATGGGAAATGAACCGTTGCAGAACCACCTCTAAGTCCATTTTGTGTTGTTGATTTTACAGTAGCTTCGAATATTTTTAGATATGGAACAACTCCTGTATGAATAACTTCTCCGTTTCTGATTTTTGAACCGACTGGTCTTATTCTTCCAAAATTTATTCCTATTCCTGCCCTTTTTGCCACGTATCTGCCTACTGCGTGGACTGATGCAAAAATTGAATCAAGATCATCTCCTACGTCTATGAGGACACAAGAAGCAAACTGTTTTATCTTTGTTCTAACTCCTGCCATTATCGGAGTTGGAAGGTTTATTTTAAATTGGGAAATGGCATCGTAATATTTTCTTACGTAGTTTAGTCTTTTATCCTTCGGGTATTTATGGAATAGAACCATGGATATGAGCATATACATATACTGGGGAGTTTCAAATATTTTGTTTTCAACCCTATCTTTTAAAAGGTATTTATCAGTTAACTGTTTTAATCCTGCATATTTAAACAAGAAATCCCTTTCGTGATCTATATAATCGTCTAACTCTTCAATTTCTTCGTCAGAATATGTATTCAAGGTTTCCATGTCATAAAGATGTTTGTTTCTTTCTATGAATTCTTTTAAAGGGATAGGTTCGAACTGACCTAAAACCTCTTTTCTTAGTTGGAATAACAGTAATCTTGCAGCAACCTTTTCATAGTTGGGTCTTTCTAAAGATATTAAATCTGCAGTTGATTTTATTAAAACTTCATGAATTTCCTTGGTTGTCATTCCATCCCTGAACTGAAGTTGTGCATTTATCTCTATATCTGAAACAGAAACATTTGATAATCCGCTTGTAGCCCAATATAAAACTTTATGTATTTTTTCTAAATTTAAAGGTTCTTTTCTTCCATCCCTCTTGACAATGTTGATTTCTTTTAACATAGCTCTCTCCTTGTTATTTATTTGTAGTTGAAGTTGGACTTTTAGTTGTGTATGTTTCTCCCAAATCGACCTCCAGTACACAATATATTGTATGCAATTAATATAATAGGGCTATATATTGTGTGTGTCAAGAATGAAATTTTTTGACAAAAAGGAAATTTTTTGATAGACATTTTATCATTTCGAAAATTTTGAAAGAATAGTTAAACAGAATTTTTTGTGAAAAGCAAAAACTTAAAACTATTCTAATATCTAAATTATATTAATTTTATGAGTGGTAAGAAAATTATAGTAAAATATATAAGTTTAGATGTAAGAAAGGAGATTTAGTTGAAAGAGCAGGTCATTTGTATTTATCATAAAAATTGTACTGATGGAACTACAGCTGCAGCAGTGTTATTAACAAAACATCCTGACTGTATGTTATTTCCGTTAGATCATAACTATTCACAGGAAGATTTAGAACAGATCCTAAAAGTTATAGATAAAAATACAACTGTGTATGTAGTTGATTTTTCATTAAAAAATGACGATACGGAAAAAATAATAGAGAGAGCCAAAGAGGTCATAAATATAGATCACC
>JALVEZ010000247.1 GCA_027030405.1 Hydrogenothermaceae bacterium
CTTTAGACATTTCTGCACCTAAGACACTGTGATCTGCCTTATGTCCTTTTCCTATATCGTGAAGGAATATAGCCCATATAAGAAGGTCTTTTCTTTCTATCTCTTTATAAAGTTCAAACATTTTTTTCTTTTCTGGATTGTCCATTTTATAGAGGCTTTCAAGCATTTCCACTGCTTTTATTGCATGGGCGTCTGTTGTATACTTGTGATAAGCATCGTACTGGAAATGACATCTCTGGTATCCAAATTCAGGAATAAGATCGTCTAAAACAAAGAATTCCTGCATTTTCCTCAGGGTTTTCGGTAGATTTTGAACTGAACCGAATATTTCGCGGACAATTCTCTTTATATCTGGATTATCAATATTCTCTTTTACCTTTTTTTCATTTTTTCTTATCAGATATTCAAGGGATGGAGAAAAATCAAGCCCCAGTTCTTTATAATATTTGAATGCCTTTAGAATGTTCACAGGATTTTTTTCAAATTTTTCAGGATTTAAAACTTCAAGTTCTGTAGATGTTCTTCCAAAAACATCATCAATAAATTCACATGGTTCAAGCTCATCTTTTTCTGTTAATGTTTTTAAAATTCTTTTGGTTATAGAATTTATTGATTTCGCATTCAGATAGTAAAGTTTCATCATACGTTCAACACTTTCTCTTAGAGTTTCTTCATCATCGTATTCAGAAGCATATCCTAATTTTTTTGCAACCTCTTCTTGAAGAGGGAAAACAAGGACATCACATTTTTTGTTGCATATGAGATGCATCTGGTTTCTTATTTTTAACAGGAAGTCATATGCTTTAATCAGTTCCCTATACTCTTCTTCAAGGATTATCTTTTTTTCAACAAAATAGTAATAGCTTTCCACATCATCTAAAACTTTTGCTATCCAGAAAACCTCATGAAAATCTCTGAGCCCACCTTCTCCTTCTTTTATGTGGGGCTCCATCATATATATACTGCTTCCTGTGCTTTCATAACGTAGTTTTCTTGCTTTGAGTGTTGCATCTATGTAAGAATCCTTTTTTGATCTGATCAAGGATTTAAATTCAGTTTGAAGATCTTTATAAACCTTTTTATTCCCCCATAAAAATCTTCCCTGTAAAAGAGATGTTGCAACAGTTAGGTCTTCATTTGCAAGGTTTATAAACGTTTTTATATCCCTCGGAGACATTCCTATATCAACTTTCATATCAAGAAGAGAGTAGTAAAAACTTTCTATTCCTGCTTTTAGTTTCTCATAATCTTCCTCTTCAAAAACAAGGGATATATCTATATCAGATTTAAAACATAACTCTTCCCTGCCGTATCCACCTAAAACAACGATAGTTATCTTTGAATCATCGTCAAATGCAAGTTCCGCAAGGGATTGAATAGTATCATCTGTAAGCTTAGAAAGTTTTCTCACACTTTCTAAACCACTTTCTCCTGCATAATGGGCTTCAACTAACTCTTTCTTTTTATCAAAATATTTATTTAAAATTTCTTGCTTTGCGCTCAGTTTTAATTTATCCATATTTTTCACCTGCTTAA
>JALVEZ010000248.1 GCA_027030405.1 Hydrogenothermaceae bacterium
AAAGTACACAATCAATCTGAATTAAACAAGCATTATCTTTATTGTTTGTGATTAATAATTCATGTATCTTTGCCAATGACCTGATTTTACAGGCAGTTTAAATACTTATCGTTATGGATTTTGGACAAAATATGATGCTGATACGCAAAAGAAAGAAGCTCTCTCAAGCTGCTTTGGGTAAAATAATCGGAACATCGGGCGATGTGATAGGAAGATATGAACGTGGAGATATTAAGCCATCAGTTGATGTAGTCGCCAAACTTGCCGATGCACTCGAAGTGTCAGTTGATTATTTAATTGGCAAGACCTCAATCGTTATTGACAAAAACACACTAGAGCGCATAGAAGAGATCGCCGCCCTTCCCGAAGATAAAAGATCCTATGTTTTCAACCTCATTGATATGTGCCTAAGGGATTTTAAGGCTAAAAATGTTTATGCGTAGGGGGGGCTTTGGTAGAGAAGTAAGGGTGGCTTGGTTTTCAAGGGGAATCTACAATTACCCGTCACTTCTTAAAAATATCATCTACTTCAAATTCTTTGCCTCCATCAGGATAATATTTTGCAAAATAGGATTGAATAGCTTCTTCCCAGCCGTTCTCCTTCCTTCTATACATCCGAGCGACATTTCTTCTTTCTACAGAATGAGAGGCATTTGTTGAGCATGAAAATTCTACATACTTTTTCCTTTGCTTCAATTTCTTTAGGTATAAATTATGCCAAGAAAAATCTCCAGTCATTGGAGCTTCCATGTAGTCGATTAATTCTCTATTGAAATTATCAAATGTACCTTTTATCAATCCTTTTATATTCTTTATTGAATTATCAAAAACCATTTTGGGTCTTTTAATGTTCAGTATGAATTCCATGTAATAAGATGGCTCATACAAAAAATCATTTTGAGAAACAGGATTGTAAAAATTCCACTTAAAACTTTGTATATCTGATACCCAAAAAGTTACTACACACTTTAAATTAGAGTAGCTATAACTATAATTACTCGAGCTATTTAAAAGTCTTAATCCATACTTATTTTTGGCTTCCTTTAAAGAATCATCCATTATCTCTTTAAAATCATAGCTATATAAACTTCCAGTTATCATCACACCGTTTTAATGTCCGAAAAAATTTGTTTGCCCGTTTGCTACTTCCAAAAAAACATTTTGATTCCCATTTTTTAAAGTATTGTAGAAATCATTATCAATGACATCTAATGCATTTCCAACAGGGTTAGGATCGTTAATCCACTGAGGGTGGTTTGAGGCATAGTCTAATACATCCTCCCACCAGTCTTGTGGCGTGACTTGAGAGAGAGGTTTCATTATTCCATCAATATCAACGCCATAACCATGTTTCAACATAACCGCAAATTCATTCCCCGTAACGGTAAGACCACCTAATGCGTCTTCGCCATTCATGAAAATATTTGCTTTATCAAAAGGAGTAATAAATCGAACTTCACCAATGCCTTCAGCCGTATTGTCAATTGCAGCTTTTATCCACGCATGATTTTTAGCCCAGTT
>JALVEZ010000249.1 GCA_027030405.1 Hydrogenothermaceae bacterium
TGTTAAAAGGAGAACAGGTTCCTTTAAAAGATTTTGAAAGGGCTGTTTTCTTTGAAGGCTGCCTTCCAATAGAAGAGATAGCCAGAAGAGGAAAAGAAACACTTTTATTTGGGCCTATGAAACCTGTCGGACTTACAGATCCAAGAACAGGAAAAAGACCATATGCCGTTGTCCAGCTACGAAAAGAGAACAAAGAAGGGACACTTCTTTCACTGGTAGGATTTCAGACAAAACTAAAATATCCAGAGCAGAAAAGAATATTCAGACTTATACCAGCATTAGAAAATGCCACATTTGTAAGACTTGGTTCCATTCATAGAAACACATTTATACAATCTCAAAAAGTTCTACTCCCAACACTCCAGCTTAAAAATAAACCAAACATACTTTTTGCAGGACAGATAACAGGAGTAGAAGGGTATTCAGCTTCATCGGCTACAGGAATACTTGCAGGTATAAATGTGGCAAGAATGTTGAAAGGCTTAGAGCCAGTAGTTCCACCTAAGACAACAATGTTAGGCGGATTGATAAACTACATCACAACACCAAAAGAAGAACTTCAGCCGATGAATCCAAACTTTGCCCTTTTACCAGATTTAGAAAAAAGAGTGAAAGGAAAAAGACAGAGAAAAGAAGCAAAGGCAAAAAGAGCTTTACAGGATATGGAAAAATTTATAAAAGAAAATTTAGCAGAGCCTGTAAAAACCTAACTTAGCTTTAAAGCAACTTTGACTGCTTCAATAAAGGAAGAATTATCTGCAATGCCTTTACCAGCTATATCAAAGCCTGTCCCGTGATCAGGTGATGTTCTTATAAAAGGCAGCCCGAAAGTTATATTAACTGCTTTTTTAAAACATAAAAGTTTTAAAGGTATAAGCCCCTGATCGTGATACATAGCAATATAAATATCAAACTCTTCATAACGGTTAAACGCAGTGTCTGCAGATAAAGGATCTGTTATGATTATTCCTTCTCCCCTGAGCTTCTCTACTGCAGGTTTAATGATCTCTATTTCTTCTGTTCCTATATTCCCGCCGTCCCCTGCGTGAGGATTCAGTCCTAATATTGCGATTTTTGGATTTTTTATCTTAAATTTGTGTTTCAGTTCACCATTGATCAACCTTGTTTTAGAAATTATTTTTTCTTTTGTGATATTTTCAGGAACATCTTTCAATGGAATATGTGTGGTAATCAGAGCAACCTTTAGTTTTTCACACATCAAAACCATTGAATATTCAGAACTATTTGAAATTTCTGCAAGATAGTCAGTATGTCCAGCATATTTGAATCCAGACATCATTATGTATTCTTTCGAAATTGGTAAAGTGATTAAAGCGTCAGCTTTTTTATCTAAAACATCTTTTACGGCATGTTCAAGATAAATAACAGAAGCCTTTCCTGTTCCTTTATCAGGTTTGCCTGCTTTAAAATCCTTATCATATAAATTTACCAGATAAATTCCTTTTTCATCAGC
Source organism: Hydrogenothermaceae bacterium (assembly GCA_027030405.1). Classification (GTDB taxonomy): domain Bacteria; phylum Aquificota; class Aquificia; order Aquificales; family Hydrogenothermaceae; genus JALSSE01. Next base: position 1,475 of record JALVEZ010000249.1, read on the forward strand.
TTCATCAGGGCTTTTAATCTCTTTTATAGGGAAATCAATATTTAGATCCTTTGCAGTTTTTTCAATTATTTTTTTAGAACCGTAAATGATAGAAATATTTTCTTTTAGAAAATTTTTAGATTTGACAAGAATTTCAGGAGAAATACCAGATGGATCACCTAAAGAGATAGCTAATTTTTTCAAATTTTCCTCTTAGAAATTGTGGCGGAGAGGGAGGGATTCGAACCCTCGGAACGGGGTAACCCGTTCAACTCCTTAGCAGGGAGCCGCCTTCGACCACTCGGCCACCTCTCCTCAAATTGAGATTATATTATATATTAATTCATATTTTTTTCAAATCATTTATAATTTTCCTCTAAAAGCTCTTCAGAAGCATTTACTACATCATTTACGCTGATTTTTTCCATACATTCGTGTGTCCCGATAGGACATTCATGATGACCGTGAAGTCCACACGGACGGCAAGATAAACCTTTTATCTCAACAACTTTTCCATTTCTATATGGATAAAATCCGAAATCTGTAACAGTCGGCCCGAATATAGAAACAACAGGAATATTAAAAGCAACTGCCATATGAACAGGAGCAGAATCATTAGAAATGAGCAATTTTCCGTGTTTTATAACATCAAAGCTCTGCCTTAAATTGGTTTTTCCTACCAGATTAAGAACTTTGTTTTTATTTTTAGATAAAGATAAAACCTGATTTGTGTATTCTTCATCTTCTTTCCCACCGATTACAACAACTTTTTCACCTTTATCAGAAAAATAATCAATAACACCTGCAAATCCTTTTGCAGTCCATCTTTTTGTTTCCCATTTTGATCCAGGGGCAACCATTATGTAGTTTTTATCTTCTAAACCTAATGTTTTATAAAATTGATCTTCTTCTTGATCTAAAAACAGTTCAGGATTTTTAATAAGTTTTGATTCATCATACTCTTCCAATTTTGTTAATAATCTTAAATTTCTGTCAATTTCGTGTGTTCCATCAAATCTGTGCGGAACCGTATCTGTATAAAGAAATGAGAATCCTGCTTTATCAAATCCAATTCTTTTAGGAATACCTGCTAAAAAAAGTGAGTAAGAAGCTCTGTGGGAACGGTGAGGAGAAATAGCAATGTCATATTTTTTTCTGATTTTTTTTATCAGCTCTAAGTTTGACATTTTTTTCTTATCAAAAATAATTAGTTCATCAAGATAAGGATTGTTTTTAAAAACTTCTTTTCCAAAAGGTTTTGAAATGATAGCAAGATGTGAGTTAGGAAAAATATTTTTCACAGACGCCACCAAAGGAGTAGTTAATATCAGGTCTCCTAAAAATGCAGTCTGCCATATTAAAATTCTTTTTTTATCCAAATTTACCTCAATCAAAATTTTTCATAAATCTAAATCTATACTAAAAAAAAATCAACCGTCCACATTATCTTTTTCAACACATTCTATAAATTTTTCTGAAATATCTGGTATAGCTGCTCTGATTCTAACCCAAGCAGATAACATTGGAATACCGATAGGATCTTCTGCAAAATCTTTTTGAGCCAGTCTCAATGCCTCTACAAATGCCTCTACAGCTTCAATCTCTTTATGTCTGTCATATTCAAGTCCGTTTAAAAGTGATAGAGCATTATACTTTTCGATTGCTATTCTTGCTTCTTGAAGATAGGTAGTTAGAAGTGTTCTAAAGAATGAGTCAGACATTACTATTCCGTCCTGACTCATAACTCTAAATAAAGCTTTTGATATATCTGCAGCCATTTTAATGAGTCCTTCATTTGGTCTGCCTTTTTTCAGTGTTTGGTGTTTATGTTCGTAGCTTTCCATAAGCTCAGACTGGCATATTCTGTTAACGGATGTATTTTGATAAACCTCACTTAGAAGGGATACTTCAAGTCCCCATGTTGGTGAAATTCTTATCCCCCTTGCCAGACTTCTTATAAATGCGAACTCTCCTGAAAGTGCATACCTGAAACTGTCTAAATATTCTAAAAATTCCAGATTACCTAATATCTTTTTCAATGCTCTGATCATCGGTGTATAGAAAAGCCTTGTGACTCTGCCGTAAAGCTTATTTGTAACCCTTGCATAGTATCCTTTACTGAATTCAAAATCTAAAGCAGGATGAACCACAGGATATACAAGTCTTGCCAGAAGTTCTCTTTTGTAATTTACAATATCGCAGTCGTGTAAAGCTATCGCATAGGCATTTGTATCTGCCAGAATGTAACCTAATGTCATCCAGACAGAACGACCCTTTCCAGGAATATCAACCCAGAACCCTTTTTCCTTTAACTCTTGATACAGTGTTTGTATTCTGGGGCCATCGTGCCACACGATCCGAACTTCAGTTGGAAGTTCAGACATAAACTCTTTTGCTTTTTTAAACTGCTGTTCATCTGCTCTATCCAGAGACAAAACGATTTTATACAGATATTTAACCTTTTTAAGTTCTTCGATAATTTTAGGCATGGCAGGCCCTTCAAACTCAGAATAAAGGGCTGGAAGTAAAAGAACTATTTTTCTGTTTCTTTTGGAGAATTTTTCCAATTCTGCTTCTATTTCTTCAATATCTCTGTCTTTTAGTTTTTGTAAAGTTGTTATAATCCCATTTTGAAAAAAATCTGCCATTTTCGTCCTCTCACCATATTTTTATTAAATAATCTTTCATATCTTCAAACATTTGAGCCTGCTTCTCATAATACTCTTCGGCTTCTTCTTCTGTTTTATCTCTTAGTTCATTTACTAAAGAAGCTACCTTCAGATTATAGAGAGGAATCATTGTATCTAAAAGTTTAAATCTCTGTCTTGGTGTTGTATGGAAAGCATCTGCGTATCTATATACTATCCTTACCCACGTGTCCAACGGAACGATAATTTTATCTTTTTCTTCTGTCATAAACAACTTTTGTATAAGTTTGAAATCTTTTTCCTCTAAAATATTTTTCCATACACCTGCAAAATTATTGTAACCTATTCTAAAATAATCTATTAAAGAATCCTGATCTATTTCAAAAGGTTTTGGTTCAGCACCTATATCTTCTCCCATAATAGGAACTGGCTCAGAACCTTTTATTTTTTTCCAGTAATCCTCGTGCTGCTCCATAAGATTAAATATTGTTCCTACAACTTCTCTAAACATTCCGCTCAGATCTCTTGCAGGATCTTTTTCATTATGGATTTTTGCTCCTAATCGTGCCTGACAAAGGTTACAGCCACAGATTATTGCAGTTGTTGTCATCCATATATCTATCCCGAATTTTGCAACCTCTGTTTCCCACACGTCTTGATCAAGATAATGTTTTATCAATTCTAAAGAAAGTCCAAAATCTCCACCGATGGGCTGTCTTATTCTTTTTCCATATAAAGCTCTTGTTAGATTGTAAGCAATGGTATTTGTTATGGTTCCGTCGTATTTATATCTTTTATAGTACGGTGCAACAAAGTCATAACCTTCAAATATTGGGTCTAAAACATTTTTTACCCATTCTGGCGTTATTGATTTAAGGTCAGAATCGAACACTGCAGCTGCTTTAACCTTTAAAAATTCTGCTACTTCGAAAACTGCCCTTAAAGCAGAACCTTTTCCTGGGATACCACGATATACAGCCACAATTTTTTCTATGTTATATTCGCTGATATCAACAGATTGAGCAATTTCCCTAGTGTCATCTGTTGAGCAACCTTCTGATATGAATATAACAGATTTATAATCATGAAAATATTTATCTAAACCTTTAGCTACAGTTTCGATTACGTGGGCTATGGTGTTTTCACTAAAATATGTGGGAATACCGATAACGATGTCGGCTTCGGCTAACATCTCAATCTTTCTTCTTGTTTCATCTCTTAATGCAGTCGCAAATCTTCTTTTAGGAATTACTAAAACCATTTCATCCTCCAACTAAGAGTATAATGACATCCATAACATTTGTTCCTGTTTTGCCTGTGATTATCAGATCGCCTGTTTTTTTGAAAAAGTGGTATGAATCGTTATTTTTCAAGTACTGATTTATATCTAATCCTAACCCTTTTGATTTTAAGTATGATTCATAATCAACCACAGCACCTGCAGCATCTGAATTTCCATCTATCCCATCTGTTCCGCCGCTTAACAAAATGATATTTTTGGTCTCTTTAATTTCATTAAGACCTGCCAGACATAGTTCCTGATTTCTCCCACCTTTTCCGTTTCCTACCACATTGACTGTTGTTTCTCCACCAAAAAGAAAACAAGCAGGAGGTTTTTCTGGGTTATTTGAGGATAAACTCTCTTTTCCGATGGACACAATGGCTTTTGCAACTTCCCTTGCTTCACCTTTTATCTGTGAAGTTAGTATGTGTGTTTTAAAGCCTGAGTTTTGTGCCTCTTCTTGTATTCTTTTTAACGCTTTTAGGTTATTTCCAATTATAAAATGCTTTATTTTCGGATTTGGACTTTTAGGGGTATCAGGTATTTTTCCTTCTAAGCCATCTTTCAGCACTTTTTTAACATTTTCAGGTAGTTTATCAAAAAGATTGTACTTTTCTAAAATTTTAAAAACGTCCTGATATGTTGTCCTGTCAAAATATAAAGGAGCAGAGCCTATCGTCTCAAGGTCATCACCTACCACATCAGAGATTACAAGTACCATCCCTGATGCTTTTGTGGAAGTTCCTAATCTTCCACCTTTTATGAGGGATATATGTTTTCTTACTGCATTAATATCTTCGATTGGGACGCTGTGTTCCAGCAAAATTTTTGTGGTTTTTTGTAAATCTTCTAATGTTATAGGAGGAATTGGTTTTTCAATAAGGGCAGAACTTCCTCCAGAAAGAAGATATATAAAAAAGTCATTTTCAGAAAGGGAAGACATCTTTTCTAAAAGGGCTTCACCTGCTTTTAAACTTTTTTCATCAGGAACTGGATGTGAACCTTCCATCACTTCTATTTTTCTTAAGTTTTCTGTGTAGTTACAAACAACAAGACCGTCTTTTATATGATTGAAAAGGAGATTCTCTACTGCTTTCGCCATTTCAACGGATGCTTTTCCGCTACCGAACACATACAGATTTTCGAAATTTTTTAGATTTATGAACTGTTTTTTTATTTTTAAAACAGAATCTTGAATAGAGACAGATTCATTAATAAGATTTGATGGTAAAACTGCTTCTATACCTTTAAGAAAAAGCTCTTTAGCAAAATCTTTAAGATTCATTTTTATAATCCTGATGTTAAATTAACTATTATGATAAACGCTATTTTTATTACAATCAAATTTTGTTTATATATTACAAAATAAATGATTAGAGGTGATTGTGATGAACTATAAAAAGTTTAGAGATTTAAAACTTTCTGAAATAGGAATAGGAACATATTTAGGTAATATTGATCAAGAAACAGATCAAGGATATTACCAGACGATAAAGAAAGGAGTAGAGCTCGGAATAAATATAGTTGACACGGCTATCAACTATAGGAATATGAGAAGTGAAAAAGTAATAGGAAAAGTTCTATCTGAGATAGAAAGGGATAAAGTAGTCGTTTCTACTAAAGGTGGATATCTAACTTCAGATGTGGACTATAAAGGTGATCCTAACCAGTGGATAAGAGAAGAGCTTATAGAAACGGGTATACTGAATCCGAAAGATATGACAGCATATGGAAATGTCTTGACGCCTCAGTATATAGATTGGGCGTTTAATAAGAGTTTGTCTAATTTGAACACAGATAATATAGATGTTTATTTTCTTCATAATCCTGAAGACCAGCTTACAAAATTCAGCAGGGAAGAATTTTATAAAAAATTAAGAACAGTTTTCAGACTGTTGGAAGGAAAGGTTCAGGAAGGAAAACTCAAATATTACGGACTTGCAACATGGAGCGGTTTTCGTGTTCCACCTGAACATCAGCAATATCTGAACCTTTCAGAGATTTCCCAGATAGCCGAAGAGGTTGGAGGAGAAGAACATCATTTTAGATTTATTCAACTTCCTTATAACCTTGGAATGTTAGAAGCTTTTAAGCTGAAAAATCAAAATGTTGACGGCTGGCCAATGTCGACATTAGAAGCTGCACAAAAATTAGGAATTTATACATACATAAGTGCCACTTTATTTCAGGGTAGGGTTATAAGACCAACACCACCACAGATCAAGCAGCTTTTTAAAGTAGAGAAAGATGTTCATGTCCCTATTCAGTTTGTAAGAAGCACTCCAGGGGTAGGAACTGCACTTATCGGAATGAGTAAACCAGAACATCTAATTGAAAATATAGAAATAGAAAATTATCCTTATTTAACGAAAGAAGAATTACTGAATATTATTGAACCACCACAAAAAGGATAGATGTCTTGGAAAGAATTTCATTGGTATTAGGTAGTGGAGGAGCCAGAGGATATGCTCATATTGGTGTGATAGAGTATCTTGAGAGTAATAACTTCAAGATAGAGGCTGTCTCTGGCTCTTCTATGGGAGCCCTTGTAGGTGGATTATACTGTGCAGGAAAGTTGGAAGAGTATAAAGAATGGGTTTTAGGACTTGATTTGTTCGATGTGATTGAGTTGATGGATTTTACAGTCGGTGGAAAAAGCTTGATAAAGGGAGATAAAGTTTTTAATAAAATTCATCAAATGATAGGTGATATTAAAATTGAAGATCTACCTATTTCTTTTACAGCAGTTGCCACAGATTTAAAAAGGCAAAAAGAGGTATGGATTCAAAAGGGTAGGTTAATTGATGCCATCAGAGCATCTTCAGCTCTTCCTGGAATTTTTCCACCTGTGGAGATTAACGGAAGGGAACTGATAGATGGTGGTGTGCTTAATCCTGTTCCTATCGCACCTATCATGTCTATTTTTTCTGAAAAAGTTATTGCTGTAAATGTGGATGCAAATATTCCTTTTAAAGAGAAAATAGAAATTCCTGAAAGTATTCTTGAAAAACAGGGAAAAATTGCAAGATACTTTTTAGAATTTGCAGATAAGTTCTCTGATTTTTTATCAAGGGATAAAGAAGGTTCTTCATTTTTTGATATTCTTTTATCTACAATAGATATAATGCAGTTTTCAATATCAAATTTTAAAATATCTGGGTATCCTCCTGATATTTTAATCAATATCTCTAAAGATGCCTGTAAAACACTTGAGTTTTACAAAGCTTATCAGATGATACAGTTAGGGAAAATTGTTGCAGCAAGGGAACTGTCTAAAATAGATATGTGAGGCAGGTTATTTTTCTCTTGAGTTAACAAGAAAATTATATTAAACTATTTACTTGCAATTTTTATACTGGAGGAGAAATAATGCACGCATTAATTAGAGAAATCGAACAAGCTTATATGCCTGATGAGAAAAAAATACCAGAATTTAAAGCAGGAGATACAGTAAAAGTTCACGTTAAGGTTAAAGAAGGAAATAAAGAAAGAGTTCAGATTTTTGAAGGATTAGTTATTGCCATAAAAGGAAGTGGAACAGGAAAAACATTCACAGTAAGAAAGGTTTCTTACGGTGTCGGAATGGAAAGAACTTTCCCATATGCATGCCCTTCAATAGAAAAAGTTGAAGTTTCTAAACGTGGTAAAGTTAGAAGAGCTAAACTCTACTACATCAGAGAAAGAAAAGGTAAAGCAGCTAAAATTAAAGAAATTAAAGAATGGGAACTCAAGAAAAAAGAGAAAGAGAGAGAAGCTCAAAAAAATTCATAATTTAATGAACGAAATTGAGAAATCATTATTTAATCAAGGTCATAAAAGAATTGTAGGTATCGATGAAGCAGGCAGAGGGCCTTTAGCAGGCCCTGTTGTTGCTGCTGCCGTGATTTTCCCTGAAAATCAAGAACCATTCATCTTTAAGGATTCAAAAAAACTCACAGAGAAACAACGATTACAACTTTTTGAAGAAATTAAAGAAAAAGCTGTATCTGTAGGTATAGGTATAGTTGATAACAAGGTTATCGATAAAATAAACATTTATAATGCCACTAAATTAGCTATGGAAAGAGCATTAAAAAATCTAAAAGAGCCATATGATTATATAATCACCGATTATGTAAAGTTTGAGCCTTATCCTTACATCTCTTTAAAAAAAGCAGATGAGAAAAGCCATACGGTAGCCGCTGCCAGCATAATAGCTAAAGTTTATAGAGATGAGATAATGAAAATTTATTCTAAAGTTTATCCACAGTTTTCCTTTCATAAACATAAAGGTTATCCAACTAAGCAACACATAGAAGAAATAAAAAAATACGGGATAACGGATATACACAGACGATCTTTCAGGCTGGAATATTGAATAGAAGAGAAATAGGAAAAGAAAAAGAGAAGGTAGCAGAGGAGTTCCTAAAAAAGAACGGGTATGAAATCATTGGTAAAAATTTTTCCACAAAGTTCGGAGAAATTGACCTGATTGCTAAAAAAGACGATCTGATTGTTTTTGTGGAAGTGAGAAGCAAAAGCTACTCTTATTTTGGTAAGCCTTTTGAAACAATAGATAGAAAAAAGATAAAAAAGATTGTAAAAACTGCTCAGATTTTTATTCAAAAAAATAGACTACAAAACTACAACATCAGATTTGATGTTATTTCTGTGGAAAATAATAAAGTGGAGCATATCCCATCTGCATTTGATCTGGATTTTATATAGCAGCACCTTTTAATACATCTTCACAATTACAGTCAAAATGTTCAGGAACTTTCTGTATAAAATCTAAAACAACCTGCTGAATATCTTTATTCTTTTTTGTCATCATCTCTATAACTTCATCAGATGTAAGTCTTTCTTTTGATATCCCTGCTGCAAGATTTGTAACAATACTTATTGCCGAAAAATGCATTGCAATTTCCCTTGCCAAAACGATTTCAGGGACAAGAGTCATACCGACAATATCTGCACCTAATCTGGATAACATTTTTATTTCTGCTGCTGTTTCAAGCCTCGGCCCTTCTGTCGCTGCATATGTTCCGTTTTGATGGTATCTGAAATTTTTTTCTTCACAAATAGAAGCTAATGTCTTTGTCATTATCGGGCAAAAAGGTTCTGTCACATCTATATGAACAACTCTTTCATTTTTCATATACTCATTAACTAAATCATCTCTGTTATCAGTTTCATCAACAATTGTATAAATTCCTTCATAAAATGTTACAGGTCTAACTTTTGTAAAATCCAGAAACTGATCAGATATAACAAAATCACCAGGTTTGAGAAGAGGATTTATTCCACCGACTGCACTGATTGAAAGGATTTTATGAACACCTAATTTCCTAAATCCCCATATATTTGCCCTGTAATTTATGAGATGTGGAGGGAATTTATGACCTTTCCCGTGACGTGGAAGGAATACGGCTCTTTTTCCGTTATATTCTGCAACTATATATCTATCAGAAGGTTCACCAAACGGTGTTCTGACTTCAACTTCATCTATTATATTGATTTCGTCAACATTGTATAATCCGCTTCCACCGATTATTCCTATCATTAAAATCCTCGCAATTTTTTAGATTATTGTATCAGTTGTCTGCAGGGAAATCATCAATATCTATACCTAAGTTTTCTAAAATCAGGTCAGGCACATACTCATCAGGTTCAAAATTTTCTAAAGCTTCTAAATAAATCTCTTTCACAACACCTGATTCGTTTTCTTTTAGATAAGCTTTCAACTGTTTTACCTTAATAGTTTTATTTTTTTTATTAAGCATTTTTTAACCTCTCTAAATCATAAATTTTATTTTTTCAGCAGTATAAAATATAAATATGGAAACAAGACTAAATAAATATATTGCACAAACAGGTTTATGTTCAAGAAGAAAAGCTGATGAACTTATCAAACAAGGTAAGATCAAGGTAAATGATAAAGTTGTCAAAGATTTAGGATACAAAATAAATCCCAAAAAAGACAAAGTTTTTTATCAAGGTAAAGAGCTAAAACCTGAAAAAAAAGAAGTTTTTATCAAACTATATAAACCGCGGGGGTATCTATCTGAACTCGGCAAAGATAAATTCGGAAGAAAAACATTAACAGATCTTTTTAAAGAATTAGGAATAAAAGAAAAAGTCTATCCTGTCGGAAGACTAGACTATGATAGCGAAGGTCTTTTACTTCTTACAAATGCTGGGGATTATGCATATAAAATTTCCCATCCAAAGTTTAAAGTTCCTAAGACGTACCTTGTGGAAGTGGAAGGTAATGTGAATTTGGAAACGTTTAACAAAATGAAAAAAGGGATAATGCTTGAAGATGGATTCCTGAAACCTGACGATCTGAAAATTATAAAAAAGAAAAAAAACAAAACATTACTTGAAATAACAATACATAGTGGAAAAAAGAGAGTGATCAGACGGTTTATGAAAGCGTTTGGACATCCAGTGATAAGACTGATAAGGCAAAGAATCGGAAATATAAAATTAGATGATCTTAATAAAGATACGAAATGGAAATATATAGACAAGAAAACTATTCAGGAGATGATAAAAAGGTATGACAAGAGAAATTATTTTAAGTAACGGAAGTATGTTTATCAATTTTGATAAACATCTGAATATGAGAGATTTTTATTTTCCGTATGTTGGTTTATATAACCATTTAAACGGAAATGCCAACGGAATAGGAATATGGGTAGATGATAAATTTAGCTGGTTAAACGACAGTTGGGACATCAGTTTTAAATATGTGAAGAAGACGTTGATTTCGGACATCAAGGCTGTAAATAAAGATTTAGGAATAGAACTTCATATAAATGATTCCATTCACAAGTACAAAACGATTTTTATGAGGAAAATAAAAGTAAAAAATTTAAATCCAGAAAAAGTAAATGTGAGGATTTATTTTTACCATAACTTTAATCTAAATGAGTCAGAAATAGGGAATACTGCATATTGCCACCCGAAACTAAAAGGGATTATTCATTACAAAGGCCCTACATATCTATTTATGTCTGGCTTTGTAAAAGATGAAGAATGTGATTTTGACTACACGATTTCAAAAAGAACACATGACTACGGAAGCTGGAAACAGATAGAACAGGGACATTTAGAAAAAGTTCCTATTATGCAGGGGGAGATTGATAGTGCATTTGGATTGAAAACAGAAGTAGAAGATGAAAAAGAGATGTTTTATTACATAATTGCAGGAAGAGATTTTGATGAGATTAATCAAATCAAGATAAAAGTTGATAATGACACGATTCCTCATCTAATAGAAGAAACGCAGAGTTTCTGGAGGGCATGGATTCAGGAAAAAGACGGTCTTCATCCTTCCATTTCACCTGAAATCAAATCACTTTATTACAGAAGTCTTCTTGTTGTAAGATCCCACATTGATAATCACGGAGCAATAATTGCTGCAAATGATACAAGTATATTTAAATTTAATAAAGATCATTACAGTTATATGTGGCCTCGGGATGGTGCTTTTACATCAATTGCCCTTGATAGAGCTGGTTATTCAAATATAACAAAGAAATTTTTTACGTTCTGTGCAGAACATATAACAGAAGAAGGTTTTATGCTTCATAAATATTCCCCAGATGGAACTGCAGGTTCGTCATGGCATCCCTGGTGTGATGGAAAAGGTAACTATCAGCTTCCTATACAGGAAGATGAAACTGCTTTAGTGGTTCATGCGATTTATGAACATTACAAAGCAACAAGGGATATTGAATTTATCGATAAACTTTATAACAGATTTGTTAGACCTGCAGCAAATTTTATGGTTACCTATAGAGATTATGAAACAAAACTCCCTCTTGAAAGTTATGATCTGTGGGAAGAAAGAAGAGGTGTTCTTACTTACACCTGCTCGACCGTTTATGCAGGACTTTTAGCAGCTTCTTATATTGCAGATCTTACAGGAAATCACGAGGAAGCAATTATATACAAGAATGCCTCCATCGAAGTTCGGGAAGGAATAATAAAATATCTATACGATGAGGAACATCAACGATTTGTAAGAATGTTTGTTAGAGATGAACATGGAAATTTAAAAAAAGATTTGACTGTAGAAAGCAGTCTTTCTGCTGTTTTTGAGATGGGAGTGCTGCCAGCTGATGATGAAAGAGTAGTAAATACTATGAACGCTATCAAGGAACGGTTATGGGTTGATTCTGAAGTAGGAGGAATTGCAAGATATGAAGGAGATTATTACCACAGAGTTGACGAAAATCTTCCAGGAAATCCATGGATAATAACGACTTTATGGCTGGCAAACTGGTATATTGAAATTGAGGATTTAGAAAATGCAGAAAAGCTTATTAAATGGGTTTTAGAAAGAAGAACACAGGCAGGACTTCTGGCAGAACAGTTTGATCCACATACAGGAGAACCTCTTTCTGTTTGTCCTTTAACGTGGTCACATTCTTCATTTTGTTATACTATTCAAAAACTGAATCAAAAACTTTTTAAGATTCATAGAGATATTACGAAAACAATATAATATATTTAATTTTGGAGGGTAGTATGACATCAACCTTAATAGCAATACTTTTGATTTTATTGATTGCACGTATTAATCAAAAATTATTTCAGATTCCTGTAACGCTTTCACTTATAGCTCTGGCTTATATTGTTTATCATCTTTTCCCAGATGTTCTCCATCTTGAAGAACATATGTTTGATGAAACATTACTATTACTTCTTCCGATAATTCTTCTCCCAGATATTCTTCATCTAAAAGTTGAAGATCTGAAAAAATACTGGAAAGAAATAACTTATCTTGCATTAATAGCCGTAGGGATTTCTATTGCCATAGGTACATTTATAACTCCCTATCTTTTACCTGAATATAGATTTACTCTTGGTATGCTTGTGGCATTGTATGCGATGATAATGGCTACTGATGCCATTACAGTTACAAGTATATTCGGGAAATTTAAATTACCTCATCGATTAAAACTTTTTGCTGAAGGTGAGAGTTTATTTAACGATGCAACAGGTTTAATAGCTTACTATTTTGTAGGAGTTCCTTTGTTATTAGGTAAAGATGTTACACCTTTTGGTATTACCTTGAGCCTTATTGAAGTCTTTGTTTTTTCTACTCTCATTGGTGTGATTATCGGATTTATAGGTTATTACATTCTTAAATTCCTGGAAGATCCAATTGATGAGTTCATAATAATGTATGTTGTAGCATTGACTGCCTTTTTAGCTGCTGAGCATTTCCACATGGCAGGTATCCTTTCTATTATCTTTTCTGTTTTAACATTCAGTTATTTTATTGATAGAGATTTTGAAAAATGGGAACAGAAAATTGAAGAAGAACATGAAAAAGAATTTAAAAAGACACCTAAACGTCTTCACGAAATATTACTTGAAAAGTTAGATTTTAACTATGCTACCACAAAAGAAAGATATGAACAGAACAAAGAACTTTCCTTAATTGTTGGACATTTTGCAAACGCATTTCTGTTTATATCAATGGCAATTTTAGTTAAACCAGAGGTTCTATTGGAATACTGGAAAGAGATTTTGGTAGTTTTCTTGATCATAACAGTAGTTCGTGCGATGATGTCTTTCAGCTTTGTTGGTCTGTTTAAATACCCTGCCAGATGGGGAACTGCCTTGACTTTGGCAGGAACAAGAGGGGGTCTTTCTATAATCATGGTTCATACACTTCCACATGATTTTATATACAGAGAAATGTTTGAAGCTATTGTGGTTGGTGTTGTAGTCCTTACTACTTTCATTTATACAATTATTCTTCTTATCTTTTTAAGGGTCAAAAAAGAAGAATTTGCCAGAGATATGGAAGAAGAGGAAAAGTTATTAAGTCATTAAAACATTGCCTATAGAGTAGCTCTATAGGCAATTGAAGTCTATTCTTTTTGTAAAAAAGTTTGCATTATTATTTTTATTATCTTATATTTAAATAAAAATAGTTTTATAATTAGTATACATAATTTTATAATTAGTATACATAATATAGTTTAAATAATTAATTAATATTGGGGGATTATCCTATAAGACACACTTTTTAGAAAAAGGGAGTACTCTGTTTTAATTTGGGTTTTGAGATGAAAAATATTAATAAATCTGATGATTTAAAAATAAAAAAAACAAAAACGATAAAAGAAGATTATCTAATTGAACTATTAGATATTTTATATGAGAAACAGATTCTAAAGAAAAAATGGAGAAAATTTAAAAAAGTACTCAAAAATATATTAGATGCTGATAACATTTATATTGATATTTATCCTAGCAATAAGCATTTAAAACTTTTTTCTAAATCTAAAAATATTAGTATTTCTAGTATTGATAATATAAAAATTATTAAGCAAAATGAAAAGATAACTCTCGTTTTGCTTTTGGATTTATTAAATGAAAAATTTCAAATAGTTATAGAAAATCCTAAAACGTTAACTAAATCTGATTTGATTTTACTAAAAAAAATACAGACTATATTAAGGCTACATGTAAAAGATGAGAAAGATCGTCGGGAAATTTTGGAGCATCTTTACATAGATCCATTAACTGGGTTATATAATCGATATTTTTTAAATACAGTAATACCAATAGAAATAGAAAAAGTAAAAAGATATAAACAGAATCTTGGGATAATATTTATAGATATAGATAATTTTAAAGAAATTAATGATAAATATGGTCATTTAATTGGTGACAAGGTATTATCAATGATCGGTAAATTAATTCGCAAAAGTATTAGGAAAACAGATATTCCCATCAGAGTGGGAGGTGATGAAATTCTTATTATCTTACCATTTACATCTAAAGAACAAGCCATATTTATTGCAACTAAATTAAAAAATTTAATAGAAAAAAATAAATTTAAATTTGATGATACAGAAATTTCTTTAACAATATCTTCTGGTGTATCCGAAATTTCTCGAGATATGTCATTTTTAGATGTAATAGAAAAAGTGGATAAGGCTCTTTTGAAAGCAAAAAAAGAAGGGAAAAATAGAATCGTTATTGTTTAACGATCCTATTTAAGAGTATTATTTTGATGTTTCTATTTTTCCGATACCATATTTTTCAATCAATTTATAAACTTTAGGGCGGCTTACTTTTAAAAGTGCTGCCATTTTTGTAATGTTACCGTGTGCGATAACAAATGCTTTTCTGATTAACTCTTTTTCTAAATTTTCAATATGTTTGTTTAAATCTAGAATACCTTCTTTTAGCTCTGAGGCTTCAATATTTTCAACTTTAATATTTAGATCATTTACATCTATGTATTCTTTATCAGTTAAAACACAGGCTCTTCTTATCACATTTATTAACTCTCTGATATTTCCGGGCCATGTGTAATTTCTTATAAGTTCAAGAGCATCATCAGAAAAATCTATGATATTTTTTCCAAGCTCTCTAGAATATTTTTTAAGGAAATATTTTGCCAGTACAACTTTATCTTCTCCACGCTCTCTAAGAGGTGGTAGTTTAATCATCAATGTGCTTAGTCTATAATAAAGGTCATTTCTAAATTTACCTTCTTTAACTGCTTGTTCAAGATCTACATTAGTTGCAGATATAATTCTCACATCTACTTTTATTGTTTTGTTTCCGCCTAATCTTTCAAATGTTAAATCATTTAAAAATCTAAGAAGTTTAGCCTGAAGTCCGTAAGGCATATCTCCAATTTCATCTAAGAACAATGTTCCACCGTTTGCGTATTCAATCCGACCTATTTTTCTTCTATCTGCTCCTGTAAAAGCTCCTTTTTCATAACCGAAAAGTTCTGCTTCTAACAGATCAGCAGGTATTGCTGCACAGTTTACAACAACAAATGGTTTATCAGCTCTATTACTTCTTTCATGTATAGCTTTCGCTGTAAGTTCTTTCCCTGTACCTGTTTCTCCTAAAATGAGTACTGGATAATCTGTAGCTGCATATTTTCTGATTAAGTTAAATACATTACGCATTTTTTCATCGGTACCAACCATTTCTATATCTTCTTCAACGCAGAGTTTAGCATAATCCTTTTCACCTTCAACTAATTTGGAGATAAATGTTCCTAATTTTAAATCCTGCATAATTTTGACAATTTCTTTTTTAGAAAAGTTAAGGTACATTCCACATCTTGGGCAGGTTTCTACAAAATGATCTAATTTATTTCTACAATATGGACAGTATCCTGTTTCGAATATTTTTTTAGTTAAAAAACTACCTACTGTTTCAGCAATAACTTCTGGATCTTCTTTAAAACCAATTACAATTTCATTTTTATTCTCTCTTTTTATAGTTCCACGAAGAGATACTTTATTTGAAAGTTGTAAGGTGGTAACTAAATCGATATCCTTTTTTATATTATCAATACTATCTTTTTCTACTTTTAATCCAAATAAAGATAGATCTATTGCTTTTGTTTCGACAGCAAATCCATCCATTTCCAAAATCACAGGTTCTTTATACTCAATTCTCGGAGAAATTCTCATAAATTAATCTCCTCCCCAATTATTAACTTATTTAAAATTAACAAAAATTTTACAATTTATCAAATTTTTGTAAAAAATTGTAAATAGAGACATTAACTGACTATTTTATACTGTTTATTCTGTATAGTGTTTACTATTTTTTCTACCATCTGTTCTGGAAGTAAACCGAGATCTTTTTCAAGGAGCTCGACCTTCCCGTGTTCTATAAATTTATCTGGAATACCAAATCTTATTAATGTGTTTGTATATTGATTATCCACCATAAATTCTGCAACGGCACTTCCAAAACCACCGTTAAGAGAACCATCTTCCATGGTTATTATATACTTATGAGAGGATAAAATCTCCCTTAACATTTTCTCATCCATAGGTTTTATAAATCTTGCGTTTATAACTGTCGGGCTAAAACCTCTATTTTTAAGTTCTTTTTTCACTTCTAATGCCCTTTGAACATATCTGCCTACACCTAATATGGCTATATCCCTTCCTTCTATAAGCTTTTCCCAACTTCCTATCTTTATTTTTTCAAAATCTTTTATTTCTACTCCTAAAGCATTTCCTCGTGGGTATCTGACTGCAAAAGGTTTTCCTGATTCTAACCCTGTATAGATAAGATTTCTAAGCTCTTGCTCATCTTTCGGTGCTGATATTATCAGATTAGGGACTGTTCTTAAAAATGAGATATCAAATACTCCGTGGTGGGTTGGACCATCATCTCCAACAAGTCCTGCCCTATCTATTCCGAATACAACAGGAAGTTCTTGAAGTGCTATGTCGTGAATGACCTGATCATAAGCTCTTTGTAAAAATGTTGAGTAGTAAGCAACTACTGGCTTCATACCTTCTGCTGCTAAACCACCTGCAAATGTCGCTGCGTGTTGTTCTGCTATTCCAACATCAAAAAATCTTTCAGGAAATTTTTCAGCAAATTTTACAAGTCCTGAGCCTTCCTTCATAGCTGGAGTTATTGCTACAATTTTTTCATCTTTTTCTGCAAGCTCAACCAATGCATCACCGAATACATTACTCCATTTTGGAGGCTGATTGAGTTTTTTTATCGGTGTTCCCGTGATCTTATCGAACGGAGACATTCCGTGATAGGAAATCGGATTTTCCTCTGCTGGCTTATATCCTTTTCCTTTTTGAGTAATAACATGAATAAGAATCGGGCCTCTCATTTTTTTAACATTTTCTAATGTTTGTTCAAGATCAAAAAGGTTGTGACCGTCAATGGTTCCTATATATGTGAAGCCTAATTCTTCAAAAATTATTCCTGGTGCAAACAATCCTTTGGCATATTCTTCAATTTTTCTGAGAATCTTTGCTCCGGATTCTCCGAATATCTTTAAAGAAGCTTCTTTTAAAGCCTGTCTTGGTTTTTGAAAAACCTGTTTTGTTATGATTTTATTAAAGTATGTATATATTGCACCTACATTTGATGAGATAGACATCTGGTTATCATTTAAGATAACTATAAATTTTGAAGGATCTAACCAGCCTGCATTGTTTAATCCCTCAAATGCTTCTCCTGCTGTCATAGCACCATCGCCGATAACTGCTATCGTGTATCCTTCTTTTTTTAAAAGATCTTTTGCCACTCTGAAACCTAATGCTGCAGATATAGAAGTCGAGCTATGTCCTGCACCAAACGGATCGTATTTACTTTCTTTTCTTTTTGTAAATCCTGATAATCCTTTGTATTGTCTGAGAGTTTTGAACTGTTCTTTTCTTCCTGTGAGTATTTTGTAAGGATATGCCTGATGTCCAACATCCCAGATAATTCTATCCTGTTCTGGATCAAAAGCCATTAAAAGAGCAATTGTAAGTTCAACAACACCTAATGAAGGGCCAATATGGCCACCATTTTTAGAAGTAACATCAATAATATATGTTCTTATATCTTCTGCAAGCTCTTTTATTTCTTCTTTTGAAAGGTTTGGTAGGTCTTTATAATCATTTATTTTATTTAAAATTTTTAAATCTTTCATACCCATAC
>JALVEZ010000250.1 GCA_027030405.1 Hydrogenothermaceae bacterium
AAAAAGGTAAATGGAAAAATATTGAGGTATAAACGTGGCTGAACAGCAAAAGAAAGGAAATGAACATACTATAAATCCAGATTTTTTTTATGAAACACCTGATAAATTTAAAAAACAGTTAAAGCAAAAAGAAGAAGGTATAAAACAAACTATTAAGCATTATCTTCCGCAACCTGCACAAAAGATGTTAGATAGCACGGAAGGGACTATTGCTCTGATTGCAATAGCTTTTGTTATACTTGTTGTTCTTTTTAAAGTTGTTGGTATAGTTTTTAATCTTGCTTTTAGAATAATTTTTATTGTGGCTGTTGCTGTGATAATTTATTTTCTTTATACCTATTTCACAGGTGGTGGATAATTATTTAGTCTTTGTTAAAAGTCTTGTTATATAGATATTTTTGACTGCACCTTTGTACTTTTTCCTGTTTAATCTTTCTACAAGTTTTCTTTTTAGATCTTTCACTTTTCTTATGTCATCTACGCCTTGCTCTCTCAATAGTTCTAACAGTATAGTTTTTATTTCAGGTATGTCTTTACCGTTCACAAATTTTTTATTTTTGAATTCAACAATCATATACATATAAACATTTGTGGTTAGTTTTCCATTGTTAATTGTAAATTTTACAGGGCCTATGTCCATCATATTTTTTTCCATAGGTATGTCTTCTTTGAATTCTGTAGGTTTATTTTTGTTTTTCACTTTTTCTGCAACTTCAGTAAATCCTTTAAATGATTCAAAATTGATTGTTTGAGATATAAATACAAGTGTTATTAAGACTATAAAAATTATTCCAAATATTAAAGCAAACTTTTTAATATTAAAATTGTTCATGCCACATTAACCAGATCTAATTTGTGTGCATATTTTTCAAAGAGTTTTTCTTTTAATAATGGATACTTTGATAGTTTAGGATCTTCTTTTATAAGGTTTTCTGCTTCTTCTTTTGCAACTTCAAGTATTATGTTATCTTTCGGTCTTTCAAAATCCACAATGCTTAAGTTTAGTTTTCCAGACTGGGCTGTTCCTGTGACTTCTCCACTTCCTCTTAATTTTAAATCCTCTTCTGCTATCTTAAAACCGTCTGACATTTTAACCAAGATTTTGAGCCTCTCCAATGTTTTTAGTCTTCTATTTTCTTCATCGGTTTTTTCTGACGGTTTCCTTAGTTCTGACGGAGCCACTAAAAAGCAGTATCCTGGATGTTCTCCTCTCCCTATTCTTCCTCTAAGCTGGTGTATCTGGGAAAGTCCAAATCTGTGTGCCTCTTCTATAACCATCACAGAGGCATTTGGAACATCAACACCGACTTCTATAACTGTTGTTGATACTAATATGTCTGCTTTGCCTTCTTTAAATTCTTTCATTATCTTATCTTTTTCTTCCTGCTTCATTTTTCCATGGAGGAGTAAAACTTTCTTATCTGGAAATGCTTCTTGATAATGTTTAAAGCCTTCCTCAGCGGATTTTAGATCTATTTTTTCTGATTCCTCAATTAACGGATAAACCACAAAAGCCTGTCTTCCTGCGTCTAACTCTTTTCTGATTCGTTCATACAACACTTTTCTTTCATCATCAAATAGTAGAATCGTTTTTACAGGTTTTCTACCTGCTGGAAGTTCGTCTAATTTTGATACGTCAAGGTCTCCATAGTTTGCTATTGTTAATGTTCTCGGTATAGGTGTTGCTGTCATTACCAACGTGTGAGGAATTTTATCGGATTTTTCCACAAGGGCTTTTCTCTGAACAACACCGAATCTATGCTGTTCATCAACTATAACAACTGCAAGGTTTTTAAATTTTACCTGATCCTGAATAAGTGCGTGTGTTCCGACCACTATTTCTGCTTTACCTTCTTCAATCTCTTTGTAGATTTTCTTTTTTTCTTTGGCAGGAATACTTCCTGTTAAAAGAACTACTTTTATTCCAAAAGGTTCTAAAAATTGTTTAAAATTTTGATAATGCTGGTAAGCAAGAATTTCTGTTGGAGCCATAACAGCAATCTGTTTACCGTTTTGGACTGTCGCTAATGCTGTTGCTGCTGCAACAACGGTTTTACCACTTCCAACATCTCCCTGTAACATTCTGTTCATAGGTTCAGGCTTTGAGATATCGTTCAGAATTTCTTTTATGGCTCTTTTCTGTGCGTTTGTAAGCTTAAATGGCAGTGCATTTTCAAATTGTTCTAAAAAGTTTTCGGATACTACTATCTGATGTGACGGTCTTTGTTTCAGCATATATTTTCTGTATGCAAAAGCAAGCTGTTGAAGTAAAAGCTCATCAAATATAAATCTAAGCTGATATCGTGCTTCAAAATCATTGACAAGATCAATATTTTCTTTTTCAGGTGGAAAATGGATTAAAGGCAGAGCTTTTTTTATGTGAGGTAGTTTGTATTTTTTTAAAAGATATTCAGGAATGTATTCTGGGTAGTATTCTGCATATTTTTTCAGGATTTTATAAATTCCTCTTCGTAGGTGATTGATTGTTTGAGAGCTTGTTTTTATGGAAGAATCACCTTTTAAAGAGTATGTAGGAACAATTCTTCCTAAAATTATGTCGCCTATATCGCTTTCCCTATATATTTCAGGCTGGACGATGGATTTTTCCCTGTTAAAGTATTTAACTTTTCCGTAGAGAACAACCGTACTACCTTTTCTAAAAATGTTAAACAAAAATGGTTTGTCGTGAACAAAATAGGCTTTTATGAAAGATTTTCCGTCTTTTAAAAGGACTTCCGTTTTTAGCTTTTTTCTTTTTATTTTTTTGATGCTAACAACTTCTAAAATAAGTGCAGCTGTTTCCCCATCTTTTACTTTAGATAGAGGTTTGAATCTCCTGTCTTCATATTTTTTCGGAAAAAAGAAAAAAGCATCTTCCAATGAGGACACACCTACTTTTTTAAATGCCTTTTTTTCTATAGGTTTTAAAAGTGATTTTAAATCCTGTACAGATGTGGTTTTAAAAAATGTCCTGTCTATAGTTGATTTCTGGATCTCTTTTTTATCGTTTTCTGTTGTGCTGTATCTGTTTTTTGATATTTCGTCTATGATCTTGAGAAGATAATCAATCAGAGCTCTTTTTTTATGGACAGAGATGTTGTCCATATCTTTGACATCTTCTAAAAGACCTTCTGGAAGGTGATTTTCTAAGAGTTTAAATAGAGTTTTTGCTGATTTATCTTTTAATAAAACTTCATCTTCATAAGTGGCTAATTTTTGTAAAATATTTCTTGCTTTTTCTAAATTTGTCATCAAGTTTTATTAAAATCGCTTTTTCAGGAAAATATATTCAAATTTTGATAAATAACCAGTTATTTCACTTTTTTAAACTTTTCTTCTTTTTGTATAAATTCTTTAATTTCATTTAAAAACTGTTCTGGATCTAAACCATAGTATGTTGCTGCGTACTGGATTGTTTCGTGCTTTTTACCTTTACATGTGGTGCAGTACATACCTTTTGATTCAAAAACTTTTATAACATCTGGATGTCTTTTTAATAAATTTTGTATAGTTGTTTGTAGCGTTATTGTTTTCATTTATTTACTCCTGTTTTAATTTTTTGATAATAATACAACAACCTGTGATGCTCCTGCATTTCCTTTTCCAATTTCACCTATTTTTTCATTGGTTTTTCCTTTTAGAAAGATTTTACTTTCTTCTATATTAAGTATTTCCGCCGTATTTTTTATGATTTTTTCCTTATAAATTTTAAGTTTTGGTTTCTCCATTATGATAACTGCGTCTATGTTCTGGATGTTATAGCCGTGTTCTCTGACTATTTTTATACTTTCCTTTAAAAATATAGAACTATCTGCATTCTCCCAGTTTTTATCTGTGTCTGGAAAAAGCTCTCCAATATCTCCATATCCGACTGCACCTAAAAGTGCATCTGTCAAGGCATGGAAAAAAATATCTCCGTCAGAATGGGCAATCCATCCTTTTTCAAATGGAATATGAACTCCACCTATAATCAGCTTTCTTCCTTCTTCTAACCTGTGGATGTCGTATCCGATTCCTACTCTAAAATCCATTTTTGTTTTATTTCCAGCCTAATTTTTCTCTTAAAATGTCAAAGTAATTTTTATCAGGAGTTCTAACAAGATAGGCGTGATAAGGTGATTGTTTTACAATGATTTTATCTTTGTATGCAAGCTCAGTTCCTTCCTGTCCGTCTAAAGTCAGCCATGCATCTTTTTCTTTTGCAACAAGTTCTATTGTGATAGGCTCAAGATTAGGAAGGATTAAAGGTCGATCTGTGAGCGTATGAGGACAGATAGGAACTACCAAAAATACTTCCATCATAGGATATACAATTGGGCCACCTGCAGATAAAGCATAACCAGTCGAGCCGTTTGGCGTAGATATGATAATACCATCACCGTTGTATGTTGTGATATATCTATCTCCCACATAAACAGCCACATCAACGATTCTTGCAAGGATGGCTTTATTAACAACAACATCGTTCAGAACATCGGCTTCTAAGATTTTCTCTCCATCTCTTATTAGAGTTGCACGGAGCATCATCCTTCTTGATATGCATAAAGGTTTTGATAGGATTATCTCTAATTTATCGAAAGCATCTTCTTCATTGAGTTCAGTTAAAAATCCTAATCTTCCTAAGTTTATTCCTAATACAGGTGTTTCGAATTTTGCCACTCTCCTTGTTGCGATAAGTAAAGAACCATCTCCACCTACTACCAAAAGAAGATCAACATCCTTCATAACTTCTTCTTTTTCAAGTTCATTTACATTCTCAAAAATTTCCGATTCAATTGCATGACTGTTTAACCAGTTTTTTAACCTTCTTGAAAATTCCCTTGCTTCATCACTTGCTTTTGTGAATATGTAGATCTTTTTATAGCAGGGAAGTATATTTGATCGCATATTTTTCTCCATTAAAGTTCTAAAGATTTTTCTTTTATTAAGTTTAATGCTCTTTCTGCAAACTCTTCAACAGGAACTGTTCCTATATTTCCTTTTTTCTTTGTTCTGACTGCAACTGTTCCGCTTTCTGCTTCTTTATCTCCTACCACTAACATATAAGGTATTTTTTGTAGTTCTGCATCTCTGATTTTCTTGTTCATTCTTTCATTCCTTTCATCAACTTCTACTCTAAGACCTTTTTCTCTTAGCTTTTGGGCAACCTCTTCTGCATAAGGAACATGAACGTCAGCTATCGGAATGAGTTTAGCCTGAACAGGTGCCAGCCATAAAGGCATCTGACCTGCAAAATGCTCAATAAGAACTCCGATAAATCTTTCAATTGAACCAAATATAGCCCTATGAACCATATAAGGTCTATGTCTTTTGTTATCCTCCCCTATATAATACATATCAAATCTTTCAGGAAGGTTAAAATCAAACTGTATTGTTGAACACTGCCACATTCTGCCAATGGCATCTTTTATTTTTACGTCAATTTTAGGTCCATAAAAAGCTCCGCCACCTTCATCTATTTCATAAGGAAGTCCTACACTTTCGATGGCTTTTCTTAAAGAGTCAGTTGCTATTTCCCACATTCTGTCATCACCGACAGATTTTTCAGGTCTTGTGGATAAAAATATCTGAAATTCATCAAAACCGTAAGCTTTCAATGTGTCAATCGCAAGGTGAAGAACCTTTTGAATTTCTTCTTCAACCTGATCTTCCCTACATATTATGTGGGCATCGTCCTGTGTAAATCCTCTTACCCTCATAAGTCCGTGGAGAACACCACTTCTTTCGTATCTGTAAACAGTTCCGAGTTCTGCAAGTTTTATTGGAAGTTCTTTATAACTTCTCTGTCTTGATTTATAAATCTCTACGTGGAAAGGACAGTTCATAGGCTTTACAAAGTATCCTTCCTCTTCTATCTGCATTTCAGGGAACATGCTTTCTCTATAAAAATCTGTATGTCCGCTTGTATGCCACAGCTCTTCTTTTCCTACATGTGGAGAATAAACAAGCTGATAACCTCTTTTTAAATGTTCCTCTTTCCACGCAGTTTCTATTTCATTTCTGATGATTGCACCTTTTGGAAGCCATAAAGCAAGACCACCGCCAACATTTTCATCAATGATAAACAGTTCTAACTCTTTTCCTATTTTTCTGTGATCTCTTTTTTTTGCTTCTTCAAGCATATGCATATATTTTTTAAGCTCTTTTTCTGTCCAGAATGCAACTCCGTAAATTCTCTGGAGCATTGGATTTCCTTCTTGACCTTTCCAGTAAGCACCTGCAATAGATACAAGTTTAAACGCTCCAACTTCACCTGTGGAAGGTATGTGAGGTCCTCTACAAAGGTCAACAAATCCGTCCTGTTCGTAAACGGATATTTTCTCTCCTTCGGGAATGAAATGTTTTATCAGGTCAACCTTGTAGAACTCCTTTTTATTTTCGAAAAACTGGATAGCATACTCTCTATCTAACTCTTTTCTTTCTATCTCATAATTTTTCTGGATTATTTCTTTCATTTTTTCTT
>JALVEZ010000251.1 GCA_027030405.1 Hydrogenothermaceae bacterium
AATCCTATCAGAAAATGCAGTTGCTTCTGGAACAAGAAGAATAGAAGCAGTGGCAGGAAGAAAAGCAGTTGAGAAAGGACTTCAAGAACATTTTCTTTTAAAAGATGTTATGAGAAATTTGACTGCAAAAGAGGATAACGTTTTAGAAAGAATAGAAAACCTGAAACAAAAGCTGAAAGAAGCAGAAAAAGAGTTGGAAAAAATAAAGAAAAAATCTGTTGTTGATAAGATAACGGAGCTTTTAAAAGTAGAACAGAAAGATGATTATAAAGTAGCTTACGGTAAAATTGAAGGATTACAACCTAATGAGCTGAGAGATCTTGCAGATGTGGCAAGGGCAAAATTAGGTAAATCTGTGGTGATGATTTCCACTGTTGATAAAGAAAAAGGAAAGGTTAATTTTATTGTGGCAGTTTCAAAAGAACTGACAGATAAGGTCAAAGCAGGTGAGATTGTAAAACAGGTTTCACAGGTTTTAGGAGGAAAAGGCGGTGGTCGTCCAGATATGGCTCAAGGCGGAGGAACAGAAATAAATAGATTGAATGAAGCATTTAACAAGTTTAAGGAAATAGCTTAATGGAAAAATACAGTCTCTTTTTTAAAAAGGCAGAAGAAGATATAGACACACTTAGTGATTATATAGGTTTACAAAAGGGTATAGATTTACAATTTTTTCATCTGCAAGAAGCAGTAAAAAATCTATTAAAATCTTTACTTTCTTTTTATCATATTGATATAGATGTTGAAGATCATATCGATCTTTTGATTGAACTGATAGAAGAGAAAACGACTATAAAACTTCCAGAAAAAGATACTCTGTATGATCTGTCTTTCATCCCATTTGAAAATGGATGTGCATCAAGCATAATTTATGAAAAATTTCCTGTGGATTTTGTTAAAACAGTTCAGATATTAAAAGAATTTGTTGAAGAAGAAATAGGTAAAGAAAACCTAATTAGTTCGTAAAGTGAGATCTCCAGAATATATAACTTTTTCTCCGTCTTCGGTCATTATTCTAAGCCCAGCAGACTGATCAAGCCCTATCAGTATTCCTGTAAGTTCAGAATTGTTATCCTTTACCTTTACAGTTTTTCCTTTCCAAAGCAGTATTTCATTTACTTTAGAAATAATATCCATATGCCCTTCTAAACATTGTAGATATATGTCTTCCACATATTTCAAAATATCTGCTAATGTTTTAGCTCTGTTAAATGTTTTACCTTCTTCTATTTTTAATGATGTTGCAGGAACTTCAAGCCCTTCAAAGTCCTCAGGGTCATTATTCACATTTATCCCAATTCCTACAATAACTCTTGTTAACTGATCTCCTTCTATCTCACTTTCAAGTAAAATCCCTGCAAACTTTTTGTTATTCATATACAGATCATTCGGAAATTTTATATAAATATCGTTTTTAACATATTTATCCAGTGCAAGCTTTACAGCATAAGGAAATGTTAGACTAAACTTTAATATTTGTGAAACATCTATTTGAGGATGTAGAACTATAGAAAAATAAAGACCTTTTTGAGGAGCAGATACCCATTTTCTTCCTTTTCTTCCTTTCCCAGCTATTTGATTCTCAGCTAAAACAACGGTTCCGTGTTTGAGCTCAGGATGGTTCTTTGCATAGTTGTTTGTGGAGTCTATTTCCTGAAAGTAAATGTATTCTTTACCTATAAATCTTGTTTTTAATATTTTTTTCAAGTTATTAGGTAATAGACTTTCATCTGGCTTTAAAAGTTTATAACCTGATTTGGATGATTCTATTTCATATCCATATTTTTTTAGTTTATTTATTCTTTTCCATACTGCTGTTCTGGATATTCCTAATTCCTTAGCTAAAAATTCGCCAGATGTTTTTTCTTGAGAAATATAATCTAAAAGTTTCTCATCTATCTTATTTATTTTCATAATATCGCCCTTCCACATATCTTTATAAATAAATTTAGAGATTTTTCGGTAATAGACCAGTTTATGTGAAAAATTTAAAAGGAACATTTATTGGAAGAGGTATTTTTAATTGGTTTATTTCTGGTTTTTACTTTCTATTTTCTTCTCAATAATTTCTAAAAGATTTATACTTGGAAGAAGTCTATCGGTTGGTTTTAAATATGAGCATTTTTGGAAAATTAAGCCTCTTAAAAATCCATAAGTAATAGATAATCCATTATAAAGCAAGAGCTGAGCCCTTTTTTCTTCTGATAAACCTTCATCAAATTCAAAAACTGCTAAAACTTCAGTATCAACTTTCAACCTTACTTTTCTGTTTCTGTCATTTATTTTCAGAAATACTACTAAGCCGTCATACTCTTCATCATCAATGCTAACTTTTACAGGCTCAAAATCTATATCAATGTTAAACTTTTTTTCACCTTTTATGTTTTCTTCTAAAGAAAATTTTTCAATTTGTATATCTTTAAGCTGCAAGGGAGAAAGTTTCGCTTTCATTTTCCTTTCCTTCTTTCTTAACAAGTTTAAAGAGTTCTCTATTTGGTTCTGTTTTGTATTTTATTTTTTCTCTATCAACTATTCTTATACCTGCGTCAACTTCTAAAGCTGACAATATTTTAGCTACTGTTTTTAGAGAAATATTTTCTCCGCTAAAAATTTTGGTGATATATGCAGGAGATACTCCCATTTTTTCTGCAAGCTGTTTTTTGTTAAGTCCTTTTTCAAGCATAAGCTGTTTAAGATAATATGACAGGTCAAGTCTTAGACCATAGTATATCGATTCTTCATCATATTTATTTTCTTCTAACCAATCTTTCAAATTCATCTTTGACCTCCTGTGCTATTTTGCAAGCTTTTTCAATGTCTGCTCGTTTTTGCTTTGACATATTTTTCTGAACTCTCCAAAAATGGAGAATTAAAATGTTATTTTCCTTTTTATAGCAACCTAATCTATAAGGTTTGATTTTTAATTCAAATAAATTTTCACAACTTTTAATACTTTCCCAATGCTCTGGTTTATTGGGAATTCTTTCAGCTAATCTTCCAATACTGGTTTTAATGCGTTTAACTGCTTTATTATCTCTCACTTTATCAATATCTTTTTTCACGCTTTCAAGTATATACAGATTAAAATTCTTTTCGTTAGTAATTAGTAAAATTTTAGCCATTATTTAACCTATAAGTTAAATTTATTGTAAATTAATTTTTGTGCAATAGCAAATTTAATTTATTAATGATCTTCTAATATTTATTTATATTTTTTATATTACACTTTGACATTTGTTTTTCTTCATAACAAATCATTAAATAATAATTAGTCTTAGTTATTTCACAAATAAATTGGAAAAATTTATCAAAATTCAAAAGTTTCCCCTAAGCATTTTTTATAATTTTATCAAAAATTTAGGTTTTTATATTTTTAGTATCCTAATAATCTTTGAAGTGTTAATAGTCTTCTTTCTGCGTCCTGTTCCCAGCCTCGTTTACCGTCTGTTAACTGTAGGGCAGTTCTATAATTTTGAATAGCTTTTTTATATTCTCTTATAGCTTCATAATCGAGTCCTAAGAAATAATATGTGTCAGGAAAAGATGGAATTAATTTTTTGGCATTTTCTAAAATTTTGATACTTTTTATGAAATTTTTTATTTTTAGATAGTCATAACCTAAAATCAGTTGCGGCATAAAATAGAGATCATCTATTTGGACTGCTTTTTCTGCATCTTTTATGCTTTTTCTATACTCCTTTAAGTCTGCATATATGATTGCTCGCACCGTTAACGATGCGTTGTTTATCGGGAATATCTGAATGGATTGATTTAAATATCTTAAAGCATTTTTCAAATCCTTCTGATCATATGCCTTCACTGCTTTTTTCAAAAATTCGTATGATGGTTTTGTTTTTAAAATTTTATTTTTTATTCTGTGAAACTCAGGACTGTCTTTAATCAAAGGTTTGTTCAAATCATATTTAGATAAAATCTTTTTAACATTTTTTATTCTTGTATCTGGAAGAGGATGCGTAAGTAACCATTCAGGAGCATTCGGTTTTCCTAATTTTTTAAAAATATAAAATGTTTCAAGGAGTCCCCGCGGATCATATCCTGCTTTATATGAAAATCTTACACCTAAAATATCTGCCTCTGTTTCCTGCTCTCTGCTGTAATGGAGCGTCAAAAGCTGGGCTCCTATTTTACTAATATCCATTAAAAGAGTTCCATAATCTTTTCCTGCAAGGGCGATATTCAGTATATTCAGAAGAATTGCTATTCCGTACTGTTTTTCTAAAAATCTTGCGTGGTGTCGTGCATTTATATGACCTAATTCGTGTCCTAAAACACCTGCAAGCTCACTTTCATTGTTTAGAACTAAAAGCAAACCTCTATTTACAAAAACAGGCCCTCCAGGAAGTGCAAAAGCATTAACTTCTCCAGAGTTGACTATAAAAAATCTGTAAGGAAGCCTTCGAGGAACAACTTTTGCTATTCTAAATCCAACTTTTGATATATAATCTCTTACTTCTTTATCAGGATACTGCCCGTTGTTTTGATTGATGGCAAGGGGGACATACATTTCCCCTAACTGGATCTCTTTTTCAGGAGGTAGGAGCGTGTAAACTTTTTTCCCTGTAAGTGGGTCATATGTTTTAGTGCAGGATACGATTAAGAAAACAGAAAATAAAAATAAAACCTTAAATTTTATTTTGTTAAACATTTTACTCTACTTTTAGTATGCTTAAAAATGCTTCCTGTGGCAGTTCCACCTTACCGAACTGCTTCATACGCTTTTTACCTTCTTTTTGCTTTTCAAGTAATTTTTTCTTTCTGGTTATATCTCCACCGTAACATTTTGCTAAGACATCCCTTCTCATAGGGGCAACCCTTGCAGAAGCAATGATTTTTGAACCAACAGCCGCCTGAATTTTAACTTCAAATAGTTGTCTCGGTATGACTTCTTTCATCTTATCAACTATACTTCTTCCAACTCTATATGCTTTATCCTTATGGACAATAAATGATAAAGCGTCAACAGGTTCTCCGTTGATAAGAATGTCCATTTTAACAAGATCACCTTCTCTGTATCCGATTACTTCATAATCAAATGAAGCATATCCCCTTGTAACTGTTTTTAGCTTGTCGTGGAAATCAAAAAGAACTTCTGCCATAGGAATTTCATATCTGAGTAAAACGGTTCTTTTGTCTATATATTCAAATCCTTTTTGGATTCCTCTTTTTTCCTGAACGAGCTGCATTACGGCTCCAACATATTCGTTAGGTGTGATGATACTTGCTTCTATATATGGTTCTAAGATTTTATCAATCAGTCCAACATCTGGAAGTTGAGATGGATTTCTTATTTCTAACTCTTCACCTTTTTTCGTGATTACTTTGTATATAACGTTAGGAGCTGTTGTTATAAGCTCGATATTGTATTCTCTTTCTAACCTTTCCTGGACGATTTCCATATGAAGAAGTCCCAAGAATCCTGCTCTAACACCTAAACCAAGGGCTGGAGATGTTTCTACTTCATAGGTAAGTGCCGCATCATTTATAGAGTATTTTTCAAGAGCGTCCCTTAAATCTTCAAATGTTGTTGATCCTGTTGGATATAACCCTGCATAAACCATAGGTTTTGCCGGTCTGAATCCTGGAACTGGCTCATCTGTTGGGTTTTTAGCATCAGTAATCGTATCCCCAATTCTTATATCTCTAACATCTTTTATGGCAGCTGCTATGTATCCTACATCTCCTGCTTTCAATGTTTCCAAAGAAGTCATTTTAGGAAGCTGAGCACCAACTTCCGTAACATCAAACTCTTTTCCTGTTGACATTAGTCTTATTCTTGTTCCTTTTTTAACTTCCCCATCAAAAACACGGATAAACGCAACTGCACCTCTATACGGGTCGTAGTAAGAATCAAAGATTAAAGCTTTTAACGGTTTATTCTCATCGCCTTCAGGTGGGGGAATTTTATTTACGATAGCTTCAAGAACATCTTCTATTCCTATTCCAGCTTTTCCTGAGGCAAGAATTGCTTCATCTGGATCCAGTCCCAATACATCTGCTATCTGTTCTTTTATTCTATCAACATCTGCCGACGGCAGGTCAACTTTATTTATTACAGGTATAATCTCAAGATCAAGGTTTAAAGCCTGCCAAAAAGTGGCTATGGTTTGAGCTTCTATACCCTGTGTTGCATCAATTAAAAGTAAAGCACCCTCACAGGCAGTTAATGAACGGGACACCTCATATCCAAAATCTACGTGTCCAGGTGTATCAATAAGATGAAGTGTGTATTCTTCTCCGTCTTTTGCTTTGTACTTTAGTCTAACAGCTTGAAGTTTTATGGTGATACCTCTTTCCCTTTCTATATCAAGTGTATCTAAAAGCTGTTCTTTCATTTCTCTTTTTTCTGTTGCACCTGTAAACTCCATCAGCCTATCGGCAAGTGTTGATTTGCCGTGGTCAACATGAGCTATTATTGAAAAGTTCCTGATATGTTTCAGTCTCTCACTCATTTATGCCCCTTGAGATTGTAATTTTTTGTATTTTTCTAAAGCTTCATCTAAAAATTTTCTAAAACTTTTTTCCGTAACTGCTCCATAAATAATAACTAATTTTTTACCTTTTGGAGTTATTATGTATGTTGTAGGTGTTCCTGGAACCTGAAAGAATAAAAAGTTTCTGTTGTGATTGGCATATTTCGGAAATACAGGATCTGATAAATCATTTTTAGTAGCATCTAGGGCTAAACCAATCAGAACAAATTTATCTTTATATTTAGGCTCCTGAATTATTTTCTTTAACGTTGGCATTTCTCTCATACAGGAGGAACATGAATAAGCAAAAAAGTTAACCACTATCAGTTTATCTTTAGGAAGAGGAATAGGATTTCCCTGCTTATCAAATAAAATTCCTTTTTTATTCTTAAGTTGTGCTTCACCTGTTTCTTTGTTTTTACAGCCTATAGTTGTAAGTAATAAACCTGCAAAAACACCTAAAGAAAAAAACAGTAAAAATCTATAAATCAGTCTCTTCACTAAACCTTCTCCTGAACTCTTAATATTTTCCCAAAGAATTTTAAACCTTCGAGAACCTCTTTATCTACTCTGGTTTTTCTTTCTTCTTTTCCATCCGTTAAAACGACTTTTCCATCTTTATCTTCACCTAAATATTTAAAAAGACCCCATCTGTTGTCTTCATGAAATAAGACAATATCGTTTTCTTTAGGTTCTAAAGGTGGGATTTTCCCTATCAAAACCCATAGATTTCTGATTTTTACCCAGAATGTATTTTCTTTGAAATTTTCAACTTCTTCTATCAACACAATAGGCGTTTCCACATCTTTTAAATAAGAAACACCTACTTTATCCTCTAAGATTTCATAACCTTTTATATAAACTGTTTGAGGATTAATCAGTTCTTTTTGCATTGTTATTTCCTTGGAGCTTTTCTTGTTGGAATAACGGCATTCCTTGTCTGCTCTTTTAATATATTAATAGACTGGGCAGTCATAAAAAATGCATGCTCTAAATTTATTAAAGCAGCTGCCAGATCTTTATCTTCTGTGTTGAATCTCATTTCTCTAACTTCCCTGTGGAGTTCATCCACATTTGTTCCAAGCTCAAATGCCAGTGTAAAGATTCTACCTATTAAATCGTCTAAATGTGCCTTTTCTTCTTTTGTCATCTATGTAAATCCTCCTGATTTTAAATTGTTAAGAAAATAATAATATCAATAATTTGAACAAAATAAAAGGGAGCAAAGTCATACTTTTTTACAATTTATTTTGTTTTAAAACTATTTCCAATGTTTATATAAAAAGATATCGTCGTTTTTGATCTTATATTTTTTGAAAAGACTGTAATCTTCTTTTTTACAGGATATTAAATATTCCCATTCTTTATTAACCTTTGGAGTTTTTACAACAAAATCATTTTTTGCTTCTATGTAAAAAGCCACTGCTTTATGAGGAATACATGATTTATCAAAAGCTATATTTTTAGAAAAATTTGTATCTTCCAGTATAGCTATAGCCACTTTTTCCCTTGATTTGTGTTTAGATAAGTTGTGAAGCAAGATATTGTAGGCTACTTTTAAAACAAGCATTCCAGCCAACGAAACAAAGAAAAGATTCAGAACTTTTTTTGAAGAATATTTATAAAGTATAAACCCGAGAACAACAGCCAAGAAAGGAAATAAAGGCATGATATGTCTTCCGTGGATTGTGTACATCCCATTTCCACCAGCCATTATTATGTACGGAACATAGTTCAGGGCTATGATCAGCAATAAAAGTTTTATCTCACCGTTCAGACCGATTTTATTTCTTTTAAAAATTAAAAGAGCCAACACAAACAAACTTGCAATCAGAGTTTGTTTTATATTTAACAATGGATATTGGACAATATGGTTAAAAAACAATGAAAAGTTAAAATTGTTGGTTGTTCGATTTGATACTTCTCCAAAAAGTGTTTCTATAAAATCATTATGATCAGGAATAGATATTAACCATAAAAATGGGATGAGAATAGCTAAAAAATAAGATAGTAAAAAAGACGGTTTAATTAGGCTAAAAATAGATCTTGAGTATGTTGCCAGAACTAAAAAAGTTAATCCGAAAAATGCATAAGCATTAAAGCCTTTAAAAAGGAAAATCAATCCAGCTAAAAAACCACTTAAAACAATAAAAAATGATCTATTTTCTTTAAAACCTATATATTGAAAAAACATCATCAAAAATACAAAAAAAGTAAAAGCTGAATCCATTTCTCCTATCCAGCCGTAATAAAAAAGAACGTCTAAAAAGGTTACGTAAACAACGGAAGATAAGATGGCTATAAATTTTTCATTAAAAATTCTCAAAGAAAAGTAATAAATCAATAATCCTGTAAAACCTGTAAAAAGAATTGAAATTATTCTACTGGTTGCTTCACTCCATCCAACAAAAAATGAAGAAAATATAATCGTCCAGTTATATAAAGGTGGTTTATGAAAGTACGGTTCGCCAAAAAGAGTGGGAATAAAAAAATTGTGTTCTTTCAACATCTCAAAGCTGACTAATAGCCTGAGAGGTTCTTCACCTTTTAACTCTGGAGAAAAAAGATTTGTGAAAAGTAAAATAAAAGAAAGAATAAGAATGATTTTAGAGTATTTAATATATTTACCCATCCCCATTTTTAATAAAGCCCCTAAAAGGGGCTTAAAGATTTAAACTAATCTATTTCTTTGTGCTTCTGTTATTGATGTTGCAAGTGGAACACTTCTTGGAAATTCTGTTCCTCTACTTGTTGTTCTTATTTCTAATTTATCAGTCATGAAATAGCTTTTTATAATCTCTAATGCTCTATCCATGTCAAATTCTTTACAAGAGAAAATATCTATTGAAAAGTATCCTTTTTCTGGGAATGTGTGGATACTGATATGGCTTTCTGCAATAATAACGAATCCAGATATTCCCCAATCTTCTGGCACATCACCACCGTCATATCTAAAAACATAAGGAGGCATGATCTTTGTCATTCCAATTTCATTAGGTAGATCTTCTAAAAATCTTGTGATTGCTTCTACACTTGAAAGAACTTCGTAGTTCCCTTCGTATCCGTCAACCATTAAATGTGGCCCGAATCCTATCAATTTTTCTTTTCCTCCTCAATTTTGATAAAATTAGAATATATTAAAATAAAATATTTTAAACAAAATGTAAATATATATGTATGCAAACATTATGCAAGATGATTAATAAAAAATTTATGATAAAAACATTATTTATCAGCATGTTATTAATAAGTTTATCTTTATTTTCCTGCACAAAAACAGAACAAAAACCAGATCTGATTATAAATATAGAAGTTTCGAAAAATGGTTATAAACCTTCTGAAATCACAGTAAAAAGAGGACAGGTAGTATTATTCAGAATAACTGCAATTGATGAAGGAATAGGAGACGATTATTCCCAATCAGTTTATGGACACTGTTTTTATATAGTGCCTCCTTATGATGTGATGGTTCAAAACATTAAAAAAGGAGAGACTAAAGAAGTTAAAGTTAAGATGGTGTATCCAGGAGATTTCATTTTCACCTGTCCTTACTGTTCAGGAATATTTCCAACTAAAGGTGTAATCCACGTCAAATAGTTGTCCCAAAAGGAACTACTAACTTTGTTCCCATTCGGAACAATATTCTAAAAATTAGAATATTCTATTAACATAATAAATCATATTTTTCAGATACTTATTGTCCTGCAAATATATTGGCACATTTATTTCATCTTAAGGTTTCAAAATTTTCAGGAGGTTTCAGGTATGTTGAGAAAACTTTTCTTATTTTCTTTGATCTCATTATTTACTTTCATATCCTTCAGCTATTCTCAGGAAGATATGGATTTTGGAGAGTCTGATAAGTACGTGATTATCTTAGATTATCCTCAGGTAAAAAGACAGATGGTGGCAATGAAAGTTATCGGAAATATCCTTCGCTACTACAATTACGACACTTCAAAGGTGGATATAGCAGTAGTTGTCTTTACACCACCTGCATTCGGATTTTTGGTTAAAAATTATGTTCCACCTGTTTTTGAGTTTATTGATGTTCCTAAAGTTAGACAAAAAGCACAGAGCTTATCCACATACGGTGTTCATTTCTATGCATGCAGAAACACAATGAAAAAGGTTGGTGTTACAGAAAAAGATCTGGTTGACTGGGCAGAACCAGTTCCAGCAGGTGTTGTAAAAGTACAGGAATTACAAAAAGAAGGATATAAACCAATAGTAATTTGGTAAAAATAAAATGGAGGAATCATAAAATGAAAAAAATAGCCTTATCATTAACAGCATTTGCAACAGCATTTTCATTTTCATATGGAGGTTCATTGCTTGAAAATCCTGATTATCCATGGTTTGGAAATCCAAAAGAGACAAATATGACAAGGAAAATAGCAAACAAAATGAGACTCGGAATCTGGATACAAACAAGATATGCTCATTTAGAACAGCCAGATAAGGTAAAAATTTTTAATGGTAGAGATATAAAAACAAACGGAACTATCAATAACTTTTATATCAGAAGATTAAGATTTCTATTTGCAGGAAAATTTTTAGACCACTGGCGTTTCACAATACATACAGGTTTAGCTCCTGTTGGGAAATATAAGACAGATGATAAAAAGTTACGTATTTTTGATGCTTTCGTTGCATATGACAAATACAAATATGCCACTTTCTTAATAGGTAGAGAAAAAATATTTTTCGGAAGACCGTTCAGTGAACGATTACCTTACTGGCAGAATATAGTTTTTCCACTGGCAGAAAAATCTATGTTTTTAGGTCTTGCAGGAGTTTTAAAAGAGTTATATCCAGATGTTGCATTTAAGCTTATGGCAAATGCACCTCTTCAATTTGCATACAGAATAGATCAGGCTCCTGGTGCAAGGGCTCCAGGTGTGGTTATGCAGGGGTTTTTAGCTAACGGACATTTTGATTATAAATTAGGAATTTATAATGCATGGAGAGATGGAGTAAGATCTGTAACAAATAAAGATGGTAGTGGCTATCCAGGCTTCTTAAAACTTGCAAGAGTTCAATACAATATCTGGCCAGAAGCAAATCCAAAATTATTAGGTTATAAAGGCAACCATTTTGGAAAAGGAAAGCATTTTACCATCGGTGGAAGCTATTACACTCAAAACGATATAGTTCAGGAACGATCATTTAATGACAAAGCCACTCCAACTTATGGAAATCGATACGATGCAAAATATGATGCAGAAGGTTATACGATTGATATGTCTGGACATAAAGGTGGAATCTCATGGCGTGCAGAGTATATGAATGTAAAAAACAAAAATATCGAGATAATGAATTCTATTTCTCCTATAACAGGAACTATACCACCTCCTTTCCAGGACGGAATGAGAAAAGATCTTGAATTAAAGTCGTGGTGGATACAGGGAGCATACCTATTCAATAAGAATATTGGTGTAGGAAGACCTGAAATTGCGATCATGTATGAAAATTTTGATCCAGATGCTCAGGGAAATTACAGAGCAAAATTTGACAATACAGGAAAGCTCGTAAAAGGTGGTAGTGATGTATGGAAATTGACACATGTTACTTTGAATTACTATTTCTGCGGTGAGTTTTGTAAATTCAGCATTGAATATATAAATGTGAAAGAAAAATATCAGGATCACAAAAATGATCAAATTTTAGCTCAATTAGTATTTGCATTTTTCCCTTAATCCTAAGGGCAAGCACCGTCGCTACTCATACTATTCTCTCCAGTTGAACCTCCCATATTGGGAGGTTTTTTTTAATTTACTTAAAAAGTTGAGAATGTGTCCCAATTCTCAATAATTGTATTTCTTTTAAATTATCATCTCTTCTATAAATAACCAATAAATCTCCTTATATATGAAATTCCCGTGTATCTTTCCATTCTCCGAGTAGAGCGTGATCTTTTGCTTCAGGGGGCATATGATTGTCATTAACCAAACAGGAGACGAAATAAAACAATTTTTCTGTGTTTGACTGGTTTAGTTTGGCTTTTTTAAGGTCTTTTAAAAACTGTTTATGGATTTTGATTTGATACAAACTTTTTAATCCTTAATTATCTTTTTAAATTCATCTAAATTTTCCACTTCTAAGAGATTTTTTCCCTTTCTTGCTTCTTTGATAACCTTCTGAGTTTCTTCATTTGGTATTTTAACTTCAAAAGGAATACCTTTTGTTTCTTTTACCATTGCTATGAATATGTTAAAGGCCTGACTCACATTAAGCCCTAATCTTTCTAAGATTTTTTTTGCTTCCTTATAATTTTCTTCATCAACTCTTAAAGTTGTATGTATTTTAGCACTCATATTATCACCTTCTAAAATATTTTTACTTTAAAATATATGCTTATGCTATTTGACATACAAAATCAATTTGTGTTAAATCCGAACTTTGCTAAATCTTGTTTTATTTTCTCTTAAAGCTCTTGTGTATTGATATTGAAAAATCTTCTTTTGTATTCTTTATAAATTTTGTATTTTGAACAGACATACCATCACATATGATTTCTTGTATTAAAAAATTTTATTTAAATTATGGTGAGTTTTAATAAAAGATTTTTTGATATTTAAAATGCGAGCGGAGGGAGTTGAACCCTCACGGCCTTGCGGCCACAGGATCCTAAGTCCTGCGCGTCTGCCAATTCCGCCACGCTCGCAAAGAGCAAATATTATATATCATTATTGGCAAAAATTATATGCCAAATTTATTGATTGTCTATATTACTTTTTAGTTAATAAGATTTTAACTAATGTTGAAGAAAATCTTGGCTCTATTTTTATAACAATTAATTGACCATCATTTCTTGAATAACTTAATATAGCTTCTTCCCCAACTAATTTACCTTCTTTTTGCCATCCTAATTTATAAAGATACTCATCAAAGAATTTAATTAGTTCGTGGAGGTCTCCTTTTCCAACATAAACAAGGTAAGCTCTCACAAGATTAGGTGCTTCATAAACAAGCGATTCTTTTTCTTCATAAGAAAAGTTTGCAGGAATAACAAAGGTGTATTCACCTTTTTTAACTGTTTTAGGCTCTAAAATCACAGGCCCTGAGTCCCTTCCAGTAATTTTGTTAACCTGAGAACAGCTCATAAACATTAATGACAAAATCGGAACAAGTGCAAGCATAAAAATTTTTCTCATGGTATTTCTCCCATTGTTTATTTTATTTACTAAAAAATTATACAGTAAATAAATTTTTGTTGTAAATCAAACTCAGTTACAACAGCCTTCATTTTCCATGTAATAAATAAAGTCTAAAATATCTTCCACATCAGGAAGAGAACCGATTTTTTTGTATTGAAGAGTTCCGTACCTATCAATGATAAAAATAAAATCCTCATCTTCTTTACATCCGAATTTTTCACAGAAATCTTTTGATATGATCTGAACAAAATCTATAAGTTTAGTATCTACTTTTTCAAAATCTTTCTCATATTGATCAAGATCTATATCCGAATTGTATATAACAACATGCTGTTTTTGTCTGACATCATAAAAGTTTTTTCCTTTAATTCCTTCTAAAAACTCAAAATATGGAACCTGCTCACCTACGTTTACCACTTTTCACCCTCGCTTATTCTTTAATGGACTAAATATTATATTACATAACGTAAGTTATTGAATATTCATGAAGTTGCAACTTTTAAAATGTTGATATTTCAGAATAAATCTCATAAAAATTTGAAAATATTCATTTTATTATATATATTATCTCTCAATTAAAACATTGTTTGATTTCTTAGGAGGTAGATAAGTGGGAAATACAGTATTAGAGCAAAATGAGATTGTGGAAAAAATATTAGATCTAAAAGAAAAAAAGAATGCTGTTCTCCTTGCTCACTATTATCAAAGAGGAGAGATTCAAGATATAGCCGATTATGTTGGTGATTCTTTAGAACTTGCAAAAAAAGCACAAGAAACAGATGCAGATATAATCGTTTTTGCCGGCGTAAAATTTATGGCTGAAACTGCAAAAATCTTAAATCCAGATAAAAAAGTTTTACATCCTAATCCTGAAAGTGGTTGTCCTATGGCAGATATGGCAACTATGGAAGGAGTTATAAATCTAAAAAAACAACATCCAGATGCTGCAGTGGTCTCATATGTAAATACAAATGCTGATGTAAAAACCGTGTCAGATGTTACGGTTACATCAAGAAATGCTGTTAAAGTAGTAAAAGCATTAAAAGAAGATAAAATAATATTCGTTCCAGACCAGTTTTTAGGAAGCTTTGTTGCAAAGCAGGTTCCAGAAAAAGAGTTTATTTTATGGAAAGGTTTTTGTCCTCCACATTTTAATCTCTCCCCTGAGCAACTTCTTCCATTAAAAGAGCAGTATCCAGATGCTAAAATTGCAGTTCATCCAGAATGTAATACAGAAACTGTAAAAATAGCAGATTTTGTTGGAAGTACTTCGCAAATCATAGAATATGCGACCACATGTGATTCTGAAAATGTAATAATAGGAACTGAAGTAGGTTTAAAACATATGTTAGAAAAGGTTAATCCGAATAAAAATTATATTTTCCCTGTAAATGCTGATTACTGTGGAACGGTTCATTGTTGTGATATGAAGAAAAATACACTTGATAAAATATTAGAAGTTTTAGATAAAGAAATTAATGAAATAACATTGCCTGAAGATGTTATTGAAAAAGCTGCAAGACCTTTAAAAAGAATGCTTGAGATAGTTTAATGAATGGGGCTGAAAGCCCCGTTTTTTTAATATTTTCTAACCGTAGGATCTATATAATCAGACCAAGCAAGTATTCCACCGTCAACGTTCTTAACATTTTCAAAACCTTGCTGATTTAACCACAATGTAGCCTGCATACTTCTGCTTCCGCTTCTACAGATCACATAAATGTCTTTATCTTTTGGGAGTTGATTTACAACTCTCGGTAACTGCATCATTGGAACAACCATAGCTTCTTTTTCTTTAATTCTTGAGAAATTATACTCATGAGGTTCTCTTACATCTAAGAGAATAAAATCCTCACCTTTGTCAATTTTTTCTTTTAATTCTTGAACGGAAATGTTTAATTTTTCCATTGTTTCTCTATCAAAGAACATACTATTCCTCCTTTCTTTGTTTAATGTATTTAATTAGTATAATATTAATTAAGTGATATTTTTACCATAATTTTTATCATATTTGAATATTATAATATTCGTAATTTTTTGGAGAAAGTTTAGTGAAAAAAATTATTATTTTGTCAGGACTGGTTCTTTTATTTATAGCTTCTTTGCTCTTTTTTAATTTATCTTTTTATGACAGCGAAAAACTTATAAACAGGAAAGTGGAAGATCATAAACAGGAACATCAAAACCTTCTACCTATCATTGACAAAGATAATATCTATAACATTTCAAAAATAAAGGATATACCTGTAAATTCTATTGTTGTTACCACGGTTCAGATTAAAGAAATTACGGATAAAGGAAATAGATATGAAGGTATTTTGAAAGATTCAATAGGTGAAATAAAATTCTCAATCGATAAACGAAAGATTCCAGAAGAATATCAAACACTTTTCAGAGATGCGGTGTTCTTGGATATGGAAATGAAACTTCTTGTCAAAAAGAAAGATGACCATGTTGAGATACTTGAGATATGGTGATAAATCATAAAATTTAATTATATTTTTAGATATATTTAAAAAATCAAAATCTGAAAAAGGAGTTGTAAATGTTTAATGTAAAACCAGTTGAGAAAATTCCTGTTCCAGATAGAGTAAAAAAAGCATTAAAAGAGATATTAGGTGAGCATAAAGTTTTAGATGATGAAATGGACAGAATGCTTTACTCATACGATGCAACAAGAATTCAAACACCACCTGATGTAGTGATTATTCCTGAAAAACCTGAAGAGATTCAGGAAGTTATGAAAATCTGTTATGAAGAAGAAATTCCAATAACGCCGAGAGGGGCAGGTTCAGGATATACAGGAGGAGCATTACCTGTTAAAGGTGGAGTGCTTGTGTCTTTTGAAAAGATGGATAATATTCTTGAAATCGATGAAGATAATGCAACTGCAAGAGTTCAACCTGGAGTTATAACTTATAGATTACAACAGGCAGTTGAAAAATTAGGACTTTTTTATCCGCCAGATCCTGCAAGTTACAAATTCTGTACATTAGGAGGTAATGTTGCCGAAAATGCAGGTGGGCCAAGATGTGTAAAATACGGAGTAACAAGAGATTTTGTCTTAACCCTTGATACGGTTATACATACAGGAGAGATTATACATACAGGAAGACCTACTTTGAAAGATGTGGCAGGATACGATCTCACAAGACTGCTTGTAGGAAGTGAAGGGACATTAGGAATTTTTACAGAAATAACATTGAAACTTATACCAAAGCCAAAAGCTAAAAAGACAGTTAAGGCAATATTTATGGATATTGCAGCAGTTGGTAAAACAGTTAAGGATATATTTAAAGCAGGGATTTCACCATCTGCTTTGGAATTTATGGACAATTTAGCAATTAATGCAGTTGAAGATTTTGGACATTTCGGACTACCGAGGGACGCAGAAGTTTTACTTCTTATTGAAGTTGATGGTCATCCTAAAGCTCTTGATGATGAGATTATTGAAATAGCAAGAATTTGTGAGATGAACGGAGCAAAAGTTGAGGTGGCAAAAACCGATGCTGACGCAGAAAAACTGTGGGAAGCAAGAAGAGCTTTATCTCCTGCTGTTGCTAAACTTGCCAGAACAAAAATAAATGAGGATATTGTTTTCCAGAGAAGTTATCTTCCTGAAGCATTACCAAAACTAAGAGAAATCGGTAAAAAATACAATCTAAAAATGGTTAATTTCGGTCATATCGGTGATGGAAATATACACGCAAACTTTATGATAAACGGACTTGATCCAGATGAAGTGGCAAGGGCAGAAAAAGCTGTGGAAGAAGTTTTTGAACTTGCTTTAAAATACGGTGGTTCGATTACAGGAGAACACGGAGTAGGAATAACTAAAGCAGAATTTATGAAAAAACAGTTCGGTTCTGCAGAAATGGACATAATGAGAAAAATAAAAAGAGTATTTGATCCAAAAGATCTTATAAATCCAGGTAAAATGGACATCGATTAACAAAAAGCCCTTTTAAAGGGCTTTTTTATTTTTCACCTTAATCTCCCCTAAATATTGATTAATTCTTATTTTCTGGTTATTATTTAATGAAAAACTGTTTTTAAAAGGTATTTATATTTTTGGAAAGAGAGTTAATTATAACAGCAACTTTAAATCTGATATTTCACCAGATCCGAGAGGATAATATACCTGTAGAACTCCGTGTAGAAAATTTAGAAAATACCAAACAAACAGGAACAATATACAAAGGAAAAGTCAAAAGAATAGTTCCTGCCATGAACGCAGCATTCGTGGACATCGGAATGGAAAAAGAGGCTTTTTTACCTTTAAAAGATCTCTGTTCAAGCAGTTCAGGAACTAACTGTGAAGATCTAAAGATAGGACAAAACCTCATTGTCCAGATAAAGCGTTCTCCCATAAGCACAAAAGGGGCAAAACTGACCTGTAGAGTTAGCCTTCCAGGAAAATATTTTGTCCTGCTGCCAACGACGATGAATCAGATCAGCCTTTCATCAAAGTATGAAGATCCAGAAGAAAGGGAAGAATTAAAAAAAAGAATATTAGAGCTTATACAACCTATAAACGAAAAAAATTATGGTTTTATCATAAGAACTTCAGCTAAATATGCCACAGATGAAGAAATAATAAACGACTTTTTTAGTCTTATTAACCTATGGAACTCTATTTTAAAAAAGGCTAAAAGGAAAAAAGCACCT
Organism: Hydrogenothermaceae bacterium; assembly: GCA_027030405.1. Classification (GTDB taxonomy): domain Bacteria; phylum Aquificota; class Aquificia; order Aquificales; family Hydrogenothermaceae; genus JALSSE01. The sequence goes on from JALVEZ010000251.1 coordinate 18,320, forward strand.
TCAATTCTTTATGAAGAACCTTCAAAGGTTATATCAATACTTAGAGATTATGCAGGGCAATTTGACCGAATTATTACGGATAATGCTAGGATTTGTAAAGAGATCGAAGAATACTACAAAAGCCATTTCCCTGGGAAAGAAACAGAAATAACCCTTTATAAAAAAAGAAAAGTTTCCCTTTTTACTAAATACGAGTTTGGCTCAATTATAAATAAAATCTTGAGTGTGAATGTCTGGCTAAAAAGTGGAGCTTATCTTGTAATTGAAGAAACAGAAGCCCTTGTTGTGATAGATGTTAACAGTGGAAGTAATTGTAAAGAAAAAAATCTTGAAGATACTGCATTTAATATAAACAAAGAGGCAGCAATAGAAATAGCACGGCAGTTAAGACTTAGAGATTTAGGTGGTATAGTCGTAATAGATTTTATAGATATGAAAAAGGAAAAACAGAAAGAAGATTTAATAAAGATATTCAATCAGGAGCTGAAAAAAGATAAAAGACCTGTAAGAGTAAAAAATTTTACATCTTTAGGTCTATTAGAACTTACAAGGAAAAAAATAGAAGAAAGTTTAACAAAACAATTGAGTATAATATGTAATACGTGTAAAGGTAAAGGATACGTTAAAAATCCATCTGTTGTTCTTGCTTATATCGAGAAGGCTATTAGTGAAATGAGACCTTTTGGAAAACTTATAATAACAGTTAATCCGACTCTTGAGGAAGATCTCAGAGTTTTATTAAGAGAAATGAAATTAGATTACTTGATAGAAATAAAAACCAATCCAAATTTATCGATAGATAAATACGAAATAGAGAGAGTGTTATGAAAAAACTGATAACGGCAGTCTTAGTAGCAGGAATGTTTGTTTCCTGTAGTGAAAAGAAAGTTTATACAAAACAAACATACCAGGAAGGAATAAAAGCATACCAGTCTAAAAATTACGAAAAAGCACAGGAATTACTAAAAAATACCATATACGAATGGAAAAATATAAGTATTCAGGAGGCAATGGCAGCTAAGTTTGCCCTTGCAGATTCTTATTTCCACAGAAAAATGTATATAGATGCGATTGTTGAATTTGAAGAGTATATATCGATGTATCCGACATCGCCTAAAGTTCCTGAAGCAATTTATAAGCTTGCACTTTCATATTTAAAAATTGCACCAAGTGAAGAAAGAGATCTAACCTATGTCAGAACTGCAGAGCAGAAAGCAACGGAACTTATTAACGATTATCCAGATTCAAAATATGCAGAGTTGGCAAAACAGATTATAAAAGAAGCAAAAACAAAAGAAGCCAAGCATTTTATAAAAGTGGCTGATCTGTATGAACATTTAAGAAAATATTATTCAGCAGCAGTTTATTATAACTATGTTTATGATGAGTTTACAGATTATATAAAAAGAGATTACATTGAGTACAAACTTGCATATAAC
>JALVEZ010000252.1 GCA_027030405.1 Hydrogenothermaceae bacterium
AAATTTGAAATAACAGCAAAACTCGATGAAATCAGAAAAAAGTATGAAAATGAGCCAGATAAAACAAAAATTTACAGCCTGAAAGGAAAGATAAAAAGAGTATCTAAAAGAGATGATAAATATGTAATAAGATTTTCTGATCTAGAAAAACCTGTAGAGATTCAGGTAATAATTCCTCAAGAAGCAGGAAAATTTGCTCCTAATACCGTTGGAGTGTTTACAGGTCATTTAGAAAGAATTGATGGAAAACTCACACTTGTTGCTCAGAAGTTTGAAGAAGATGGAGACGGTGAACCTGTTTCTGCTGTAAAAGAACAGTTTGATAAAGATCCAAATAGAGAAAAAGTAAAAGTTGCAGGACGACTGATTGCTCTGAGGGATCAAGGTAAAGCAGCATTTGGTCATATTCAGGATGCAGATGGAAAACTTCAGGTTTATTTTAGAAAAGATACATTAGGTGATGAGAAATATAAAGAAGCAATGGAAATACTTGATGTTGGAGATATCATCGGCGTTGAAGGTGAATTGTTTAGAACGATGACTGGTGAACTTACAGTTGAAATTCAGGATTTCAAGCTTTTAGCTAAAGCATTAAGACCTTTACCTGAAAAATGGCACGGACTTAAAGATGTAGAGCAGAGATATAGACATAGATATCTTGACCTTATTGCAAATGCAAGGGCAAGGGAAATATTTAAACTTCGCTCTAAAGCCATTAAAAGCTTAAGGGAATTTTTAGAATCAGAAGGGTTTATGGAAGTTGAAACACCTATATTACAACCTGTTGCTTCAGGTGCACTGGCAAAACCTTTTATAACTTATCATAATGCATTGGACATGGAACTTTTCCTTAGAATTGCACCTGAACTTTATCTAAAGATGCTAATTGTCGGTGGATTTAATAGGGTTTATGAAATAGGAAGAAATTTTAGAAATGAAGGAATTGATACAACACATAATCCTGAATTTACAATGGTTGAATTTTATGCTGCTTATTTGGACTATAACGATATGATGGAACTTACAGAAAGATTACTTAGAAAGATACTTCTTGATACAGTCGGAACACTTAAAATAACATGGGAAGGGCAGGAATTGGACTTCTCAAAACCATTTAGAAAGTTAGCATTTTTTGACGCTCTAAAAGAAAAAACAGGAAAAGATAAAGACTTCTTCTTAGATGAACAAAAAGCAAGAGAATTTGCAAAAGAAGTAGGTATTCCAAAAGCTGAAGAGCTTACACATCTAAAACTGTTAGATAAACTGTTTGAACATTTTATAGAAGAAGACCTTATACAGCCTACATTTGTTATTGATTTTCCAAAAATATTATCACCACTGGCTAAAACACACAGAAACGATCCAGATTTGGTTGAAAGGTTTGAACTGATTGTGAATAAAAAAGAGATAGCAAACGCATATACAGAGCTTAACGAACCTGATGAACAGAGAAAAAGATTCTTACAGCAAATTGTTGAAAAAGAGATGGGCGATGAGGAAGCTATGGATATTGATGAAAACTTCCTTATGGCACTTGAATACGGATTACCTCCGACAGGTGGAGAAGGTATAGGAATAGATAGACTTGTAATGATGTTAGCAGACACACCTTCTATCAGGGAAGTTATTTTATTCCCAACATTAAGACCTGAAAAATAAGAGGAAGAAATGTTAGATAAATTTAAAGGAACTCTTGTAGGAGCTGCGATAGGCGATTCAATGGGGATGTGCGTAGAAGAACTTCCAATGGACGAAGTTATTATGTTCTACGGTGGAAAAGTTGAAGGGCTTGTAGAACCGCACCCATCCTCACCTGCTTCTTTTCTACGTGCTGGGGAAACATCAAGTGAATTTGAAATAGTTAAGATAGTTGCAGAATCAATTGCAGAAAAAGGAAAAATCGACATTAAAGATATAATAAGAAGATTTATTGAATGGGAAGAAAAAGAAGAACTACATAGTTATGTGGATCCTTATTTCCTTGTATCTATAAGGGCTATAGCAGAAGGAAGAGAAGTTGAAAAAGGTGGAAGTAGTATAGAAGGGGCACTACCTGCAATCCCTGTTGGTATGTATCATTATACAAATCCGGCACTGGCAGTAGAAGCTGCGAAAGCCATAACAATGATCACACATCGGAATGAATTTGCCCTTGACAGTTCTGCAATAATTGCCGTTTCAATAAGTGAACTGTTACAAGGTAGATTTTATTTAGAAGATGAATATAAATATTTCATAAAACTGTTAAAAACATTTGTTAAGAAAGACGAAACGAAGTATTATTTAGATAAAGTGGAAAATTTACTGGATAAAGATGCCTCTTATGAAGAAGCAATTAATGAAATAGGTAATGGTTCATTTTCACTGGAAGCTGTATCACAGGCTTTGTTTATATTTTTGAAAACACCGTCTGATACACAAAATGTGATAATACAGGCAGCTAATTCATACGGAAATTATGGCGGTGATACTGATGCTATTGCACTTATTGCAGGAGCTTTTGCAGGGGCATATAACGGGGAAGAAAGTATTCCAATAGCATGGAAGGCCTCGTTAAAAAGTTATAATGAGATAGTAAAGTTAGCAAAGAAATTATATAAAGTGGCGTTACATTAGGAAAGCAGGAGGAGTAGAAATAAAATGGCAAAGAAAAAAGGAAGATTGCAGGAGCAGTTTTTAAACACAATTAGAAAAGAAAAAGTAAAAGTTTTTATTTATCTGGTAAATGGTGTAAAATTAGAAGGAAAAATTAGATATTTTGATAATTTCACTATCCTTTTAAAAGAAGGCCCAAGACAAATTCTTGTATATAAACATGCCGTAACAACTGTAATACCAAAGTCTGAGATAGAATTTGAATACATAGAAGACGAAGAAACTGCTAAGGAAGAAGAATAATAAACAGTTGTTCTAACTTTTCAAAAAATTTATCTTAAATATAACAACTATTTATTGATTCTAGGATGAATTTTATTTATAATTAATTATTAGTAATGATTATTAATATTAATAAGGAGGTCAAAAAGATGAAAAGAATTAAGACAGTTCTTCTTTCGGCAGTTTTAGCTTCTTCTGTAGCATTTGCATCTGATTCTGATCTTTTAAAAGAAGCAAAGATGTATTTCAAACCATTACCAAAAAAACCTACATCGCCTGCTTACAATCCAACTACTCCAGAAAAAGTGAAGTTAGGAAAGAAGCTCTACTTTGATCCAAGACTTTCCTTAAGCGGAGTAATCAGTTGTAATACTTGTCATAATCTCTCTTTATATGGAGCAGATGATATTGAAACATCTTTAGGACACAAGTTTTTAACAGGAGGGAGAAATGCACCTACTGTTTTAAATGCAGATTTCCAGATTGCCCAGTTCTGGGACGGAAGAGCAAAGAATCTGGAAGAACAGGCAAAAGGCCCAATATTAAATCCCGTAGAGATGTCTATGCCTAACCCAGAAATTGTAATAAGCAGACTAAAAACAATAAAAGAGTATGTAAATGAATTTAAGCAGGCTTTCCCAAAAGACAAGAATCCAGTAAATTATGACAATGTTGCCAAAGCTATTGCAGCATTTGAAAGAACATTAATTACACCATCAAGATTTGATAAATTTTTAGAAGGTGATACTAACGCATTAACTAAAAAAGAAAAAGCAGGTTTAAAGCTTTTCATATCAAAAGGTTGTGCAGGATGTCATAACGGTGTTGCTTTAGGTGGAACAATGTATCAAAAAATGGGAGTGGTTAAACCTTATCCAGCTAATTTAATCGGCGAAGATTTAGGAAGATATAATGTTACCAAGAAAGAAGAAGACAAACATGTATTTAAAGTTCCAATTCTAAGAAACGTAACAAGAACATATCCTTATTTCAGTAAAGGTAAAGTATGGGATATAAGAGATGCAGTTAAAATAATGGCAGAATATCAGCTGGGACAAAATCTAACTAAAGATGAAGTTGATAAAATTGTTGCTTTTCTTGATAGCCTAACCGGTGAAATACCAAAAGAAGCTCTACAACTACCAGTTTTACCACCTTCTGCACCAAATACACCTAAACCACAGTTATAATAAAGAAAGCCCCTCTAATGAGGGGCTTAAAATATTTTCCTTCTTAATCAATCTTAAGTTTATTCGAAGTATTTAAAATTATTATAATTGTTCCTATACTTAAATCAGTCTACAAAATCTATTTTATATTTAGCCCTATCACTCCAACCTCTGCTTTCCCAATAACCTTTATAGTCGTACTTTACAAAGACAATCTCTTTTACCCATTTCGCCGATTTATATCCCCATTTATCAGGGCATATAATTCTTACTGGATAACCGTGATCTAAAGGTAAATCTTTTAAAATTTTTCCTTCCTTATCATAATTAATGGCATATACAAGAATCGGATTTTCTTTTAAAGCATAATCATATGATACGGAAGTGGAATAATCATCAAAACATCTAAAAATGATATCAACAGTTCCATCTTTAGGTTTAACTAATTTAAAAAGATCTCTAAAAGATACACCTTTTACTTTTATTCTTCCTATCTTACTTCCACCTGGTGGATTACTTACGCATTCAAATACTTGTTGATGGATTGTGGAAGGTAAGGATTTTATTTCATCAAATGATAAAGATACAGGATTTTCTATGTTACCCTTTATTTTTAATCTATACTTTGAAATATCTAATTTTTTTACAGATTCGGGAGTACCTTTTATATCAACAATAAAAAGTTCTTCCGCAGGTGTAAAAACAGCTTCTGGAGGTAAAGACTCTTTTCTTTTCTTGTAAAAATCCAGTATTCCAGCCTTAGAAACCAGCGGGAAAGACAATAAAACGAATAATGCTTTAATAAATTCTCTTTTATTCATAATCCACCTCTTTAAACTATATGTAAATAAATAAAGAATAGGAATAATCCAACATTAAACAAGAGTAAAAACAGTTCCCAAAACCTATTTTTTTTTAAATACTTTCGTAAACCGAGATATGTATGAATAAAAAAGAAAAAAAGGAGAATCAAAGGCAAAATATCAGCATGAAATGTATAAGCATCTCCCCGCTCGATAATATGATTAAAAATTTTGCCTACTTCCCTTGGTTTCCAGACCCAATAACCTGTTAACGTTTCAAAAATAAAAAGAAAATATAGAAATATAGATATCCCGATAAAATACTTTTTCATTGTTATACCTCTACAAACACTCATATCAATAGTATATCTAAATTATCTTGATATATTAACTATAATAAGATTTATACTGATATAAATCATAGAATATTCTAATATTCTAATATATTATATGAACAATCAAAAAAACAAAAGGAGGTAATGTACATGAAAAAATTACTTTTAGGATTGGCTATAACTTTCGGGTTAATAGCTGGAGGAGCAAACGCTGCTCAAAAGATACACCCAATTAAAGTGGAAGGTAAAGAATTAGGATATATTGTAAAACTTAATCCTAATAAAGAAGTTTATTTAGGAAAATGTTTTGCAAAAGGTGAAAGAAACGTAGGTGTATATAACAGCTTACCTAAAGCTGTAATTGAACTTAAAAAAGTTTGCGAAATTCAAAAATAATTCCCATCAAAAGCTGGCTTTAAGCCAGCTTTTATTTTTTACAAATTTTTATGTAAAATTTTTATATGAAAAAAATAAAATCTATTCAAATCAAAAACGAATCAGATCTTCAAGAACTTGCCGAAAAATTATCAAAATGTTTAAAAGGTAATGAAATTTTCCTTCTTGAGGGTAATCTATCTGCTGGGAAAACCACATTCACAAGATATTTAGTTGAATCTTTAGGACTATCCCCATATGAAAATGTTACATCTCCAACATTTTCTATTATGAATGAATATGAAACGAAAAAAGGTACTGTATATCATCTTGACTTTTACAGAGTAAAAGATTTTGATATTTCTGATATTGTAGGAAATCATATAGTTCTGGTAGAATGGCCTTCTGAATATATAGAAGAAATGGATTTACCTGTTGTAAAAATTAAATTTGAAATTTTATCTGATAACGAAAGATTTATTGAAATTTTTGGAAAAAATGTTAATTATCTTGAGGAATGTTTAAAATAAAGGGGAAATAATTTCCCCTTTTATATAAATTATTCTAATATTTCAAGAACAGCTCTTTTATTTTCTTTTCTTGCTACTGCAGCAAGTAGAGTTCTGATTGCTCTTGCAGTTCTACCCTGTCTTCCAATAACCTTTCCAAGGTCTTCTGGAGCTACTTTAAGCTCGATAACTGTAGTTTTTTCACCTTCGATTTCTCTAACTTCAACCTTGTCCGGGTGATCAACTAATGCTTTAGCTATGTATTCCACCAATTCCTGCATTTTGCTCATCTGCTCTAACCTCCGTATTTGATTTTCTCAATCGGTTTATAATTCTACGTTTCCGTATGTTTTTAGAACCTTAACCACTC
>JALVEZ010000253.1 GCA_027030405.1 Hydrogenothermaceae bacterium
GGTTATATCTCTGACCTTGAAGGAAAAAGAGTTTTTAAAGATAAAATCAGTGGAAAAAAAGAATATGCTGAAGAGTTAGGACAAAAACTTGCTGAACAACTATTAAACGAAGGTGGAAAAGAAGTTCTTGATGAGATCTATAACGGATAAGAGAGTTCTTTTTTGCTTTTTTCTTATCTTTACTGCTCTATCCTCAATGTTAGTTAATCTAAATATTCCTGAAGCCAGAGGAGATGAACCACTTAGATTAACCTTAGCTTACGAAATGTTTCTACATCATAACTATATTCAACCAACACGGTTAGGAAAACTTTATTTCAATAAGCCTCCTCTTTTTATGTGGTTTATTCTCCTTTCTTCAAAAATATTCGGTTGGAATATCATCGCAATCAGAGCAATTTCTATATTTTTTACACTGTTAACTACATTTTTAATAATATTTTTCAGCTATAAAGTCCTAAAAAATTTATTTTTAGGAGTTGTAGCAGGACTTTCGTTTATAACCTTTGGAGATATTCTTTTTTATTATGGATATCTCGGCGAAATCGATGCAACATTTACATTTTTTGTTGCATTAATAATGTTTTCCCTATTTTTAGGGTATGATAGAAATGATTCCAAATTTATAATCCTGGCAGGACTTTTAACAGGGATAGCCTTTTTATTTAAAGGTTTTGTTATTTATGGATTTTACGGGCTAACATTAATTGCTTTAACTATTTACTACAAACGATATTTAGAATTTTTTTCAAAAGAAAATATAATTTCATATTTATTATCTATTATTATTCCTTTTGTATGGTTAATACAGACTGCAGACCCTATCAATTACGCAAAAATGATGTTATTTGAGGTATCGAGCCGTGCAGAAGGAAGTAAAAATATAACCAAATTTTTACCCCACTTAATATCCTTTCCTCTACAAAATATAAAACAAACATTACTTACTAGTGCCTTAGTTTTAGTTGTTCTTATCAGATATAAAGTAGATGTTTTCAAATATCCTATAAAAGTTTTCTTATTAATTCTTTTCCTTAACTACCTTCCTTATCTCCTATTTGCAGGTGGAAAAGGAATTTATTCTGTTGATACAAGATATGTAATTCCTCTATTTCCACTTTTAGCTGTCGTTTTTGCTTATATTCTTATACAACCAAAAAAAGAATGGATAATAAAGACATTTTTTGTGTTAGCTATAATCTCAATACTACTCAGATTTACATTAGGATTAGCTGTTTTTCCAAAAAAAGAAGGAAAAACAGGTATATTAGAAGGTATTGCTATTGATATTATTCAGCAGGTCGATAAAAAAGATAAAATAGTATGTTCCTGTGGAGAATTTAAAGCAATATGTTTTTATTTGGAAAAGAACCTTGGGAAAATTGTTGCTTATCCAGAGGTTTATTCCGACTGGAAATATCTAGTAACCTGTACTAACTTTAACGAAGGTAAACTTGTAAAAAAATACAAATATAGAGGTGGATTGATAGAACTTTATGAAAGAGAAAAATAATTTTTTAGGTTTTTTAATAAGACTTTTTAAACCTTATCTAATTTTTATTATTCTGGGTATAATCGGAGGTTTGATAGAATCTGGAGCATTAGCAGCATTAGCTTTTATTTTGAAAAATGTTGTTGATGATGTTTTCGTAAATAAGGATTTTGAAAGTTTAAAATGGATAGTTGGAGTAATTATCGTTATTGCTGCTGCAAAACAGATCGGTTTCTTCTTAAAAGAGTATCTTTATCCTTATGCTATTTATAAAGTTGTTCAAAATCTTCGAGAAAAAATCTATCTAAATCTTTTAAATGCAGAACCTTCATTCTTTATAAAACATCCACATGGGGATCTGGTGAGCAGGGCAACAAATGATTTAGAAGCTTTTGTAAATGTAATGAAACTTTTAGGAGTAAACCTTGTTGCACAGATTTTCACAGTTATTGCGATCATAATAGTTCTGATTTATAGAGATTGGAAGTTGTTCACAATCTTTATAATTGCTGTTCCTTTTCTAGTTATAGCCCTTAATTATTTTGGAGAAAAAAGAAAAAAATACTCACAAATGCTTCAAGAAGGTAAAGGCGAATATACACAGATGCTAAATCAGACTATAACAGGAATTGAAGTAGTTAAACTATTCAATAAAGATATTTTCTTAAGAATTTTCAGAAAATTAAATCAGGAACTTTTTAGAAGAGAAAAGAAAAATGTTTTTTACGAAACATTTTATCTGTCTTCAGTTGAAATAATTGCTTACCTTGCCACTGCAGGAATTATTTATTACGGTGGATATAGAATTATTCACGGGGAAATTACTGCAGGTGATTTCTTCTCATTTTTAGGCGGTGTTTTAATATTAGTAAATTCCTTACAAATTTTACAAAGAGGAGCCGTTCAGTTAAAAGCCTTATCACCAATAGTTGAAAGAATTCAATTCTTACTAAACATTCCACAAGAAAAAGATGAAGGTATAGAGTTCAAAGGATTGAAAGATAGGATTTTGTATGACAATGTAAGACTTAAATTAGGTGAAAATGAGATTTTAAAAGGGATAAATCTCGAAATAAAAAGAGGTCAAAAAGTAGGAATAGTAGGTCTAACAGGATCAGGAAAATCTACTATTGTTAAAATTCTACCTGCAATTATAAAAACTTATGAAGGAAATGTATTTTTAGATGAACATGAATTGAGAGAATACTCTATATCTTCGTTAAGAAGAAAAATAGGAATGCTATCCCAAGATGTTTTTATTTTCAATGATACTCTTAGAAACAATCTTTTAATTGCAAAACCTGATGCAACAGATGAAGAACTTATTGAAGCTCTTAAAAAAGCAAAGGCAGATTTTGTTTTTGAAAAATTAGAAAAAGGACTTGATACGCCTTTAGGAGAAAAAGGTTCAAGGCTTTCAGGTGGAGAAAGACAGAGAATATCAATTGCCAGATTGTTCTTAAAGAAACCCGACATCGTGATAGTTGATGAAGCCACATCTGCACTTGATGTAGAAACGGAAGAATTTATTACGGAACAACTTAATAAAGAGTTTAAAAATAACACAATGTTAATGGTAACACACAGACTAAAAACACTTGAAATAGTTGATAAAATTGTCGTGGTTGAAAATGGAAAAATAGTGGAAGAAGGAACAGAAGAAGAACTGATAGCTAAAAAAGGAATATTCTATAAATTCTTTGTCCTCTCAGGACAGGAAACATAAAAGAGAAAAAAATGGCAAAATTAGACATAACATTAAGAGATGTAATACAAGAAATACCACCTAAATTCATTCAGATATTAACAGGAAAATCTGCCACTAAACTATTAGATACATCTCTTCCAGAAGTAAAAGACAGAAGAGTAGATTTCTTAGTAGAATTAGAAGACGGAAAGATCTTTCACCTTGAACTCCAAACAACCAATGACAAAAATATGCCCTTTAGAATGTTAGAGTATTACACACTCATTTCACAAAAATACCCATCAAAAGATATACTCCAGATGGTTTTATACCTCGGAGAAAAACCGTTAAAGATGGAAAACAAGATAGAAAAAGAAAACATAAAATTCAGTTATGTTTTGAAAGATATCAAAGATATAAAGTGTGAAGAGCTATTAGAAAGTGAAGACTTAACAGACAAAATACTTGCAGTTTTATGTAATGTAGAAAATCCTTCAAAATATTTTAGAGAAATACTCACAGAGTTATCAAAACTACCAGAAAGAGAAAGAAGAGACTATCTAAAGAAGCTATTGGACTCAATTATCGTATAGACCTAAATTAATGGAAGAGCTAAGAAAGAAGGAAAAAAGATGCCTTTGACTATAGATAAAGAAACAATGGAAAAACATCCTCTTTATAAAGATGGAATTAAAAAAGGAATTGAAAAAGGAAAATTAGAGGCTTAAAAAGAGGATATATTAAATTTATACAAAGAATTGAATTTAGAACCTGAGAAAATAGCTGAAATTTTAAAAGTTCCTATAAATTTAGTTAGAGATCTTTTAAAAGATGAAAAAAAATAGTTGAACAAATATTTTAATGAATCAACTTTAATTCAAAATAAAAAAGCTGTGGCAAAATATAATTCTTTATCTTTATCAACATTTAATTAGTAATATAAAATCACAAAAAAATCTTCAAATAAACCCTTTCCAATTTAAAAAATAAAAATGTATAATAAAATAAAGCTTTTAGGAGGGTGACAAATGAAATCCCTACCAATGATAATAGGCGGAGAAAAAGTTGATAAACCAGAAAAGATAGACGTCATTTATCCCTACACATTAGAAAAAATCGGCGAGGTTCCAAAAGGTTCCCCTGAAGACGTAAGAAAAGCCATTGAAAAAGCAAAAATTGGGCTAAAAAAACTAAAAGAACTATCATCTTATGAAAAATATAAAATTCTTCTAAAAGTTGCTAATCTTCTTGAAGAAAATAGAGAAGAATTTGCCAGAACAGTTGTCCATGAGGTTGGAAAAACAATCAGAGAAGCAAGAGTTGAAGTAGATAGATGTATAAATACTATAACCTTATCAGCAGAGGAAGCTAAACGAATAGAAGGTGAATATGTTCATTTTGATGCTTCTCCAAATGGAAAAGGAAAAAAAGGATTCTATTTTAGAGAACCAGCTGGCATAGTTTCAGCTATCACACCATTTAATTTCCCTTTAAACTTAACAGCACACAAAATCGCACCATCAATTGCAGCAGGATGTCCGTTTATTCTAAAACCAAGTGAAAGAACTCCATTATCACCAATAATGCTTTGTGAACTGTTTTTAGAAGCAGGTGTCCCAGAAGAGGCAGTTTCTGTTATTCCAGGTTTTGCAGATGTGGGACAGGAAATGACAACACATCCAGATATTAGAGTTGTTTCTTTTACAGGAAGTTTAAAAGTTGGAGAAATTATTGCTAAACAGGCAGGGCTGAAAAAGTTGGTTATGGAGCTTGGTTCTAACTCTGCAGTTGTTGTTGATGAAGACGCAAATCTTGAGTTGGCAGCAAAAAAATCTGCAATTGGTGGTTTTGCCGTAGCAGGTCAGGTTTGTATTTCTGTTCAAAGAGTTCTGGTTCATGAAAAAGTAGCAGATGAGTTTAATAAACTTTTAAAAGAAGAAGTTTCAAAACTTAAGTTCGGAGATCCTATGGATGAAGAAACAGACGTAGGCCCAATTATTGCCATAAATGAAGTTGATAGAATACATACATGGATTCAGGAAGCAGTAGAAAAAGGAGCAAAAGTAGAATTAGGTGGAGCTACAAAAGAAAAAACTTTATTTCAACCAACCGTTGTTGTTGATGTTCCTGAAGAATCAAAGCTATTTTATGAAGAAGCCTTTGCTCCAGTAGTTACGACAAAATCATTCAAAGATATGGACGAAGCTTTAGAACTGGTAAATAAAACAAATTATGGGCTTCAAGTGGGAGTATTTACAAATAATATAAAAAATGCATGGAAGTTTATAGATGGTGCAGAAGTTGGTGGTGTTATAATTAATGATATCCCTACATTTAGAGCAGATAATATGCCTTACGGTGGAGTTAAAGGAAGTGGAATAGGAAGAGAAGGTCCTAAATTTGCAATTGAAGATTATACTGAAATAAAGGTTGTAGCTTTTGATTTAAATGCATAAAAAATATGCAATTCATAAAAATTTTGCATTAAAGTATAGCAATAAATTTTGATAAGTAGATGGCAATTAGTTGATTTAGTTAAGTTCTAATTTTGGCAAAAAAATTGCTTATAAAAAATATTGGAGGTTTTGATGAAAAAGATAGAAGCTATTATTAAGCCTTTCAAATTAGATGAAGTTAAAGATGCTTTAACTGATGTGGGAGTCTATGGAATGACTGTTACAGAGGCAAGAGGTTTTGGAAGACAGAAAGGACATACTGAGCTTTACAGAGGTGCTGAGTATGTTATCGACTTCTTACCAAAATTAAAGATCGAAGTTGTTGTTGATGACTCACAGGTGGAAAAAGTCGTAGAAGCTATAGCAAACGCTGCAAGAACAGGAAGAATAGGTGATGGAAAAATATTTATCATCCCTATAGATGATGCCATAAGAATAAGAACAGGTGAAAGAGGCCCAGAGGCAGTTTAAAAATAATTCAAAAAAATTTTAGGAGGTAGTATTTATGGCAATGATTCAATGTCAAACACCAGACGATGTAATGAGAGTCATCTCAGAAAAAGGAATTAATTTTATTGATGTTAAGTTCTGTGATCCCTTCGGAACATGGCAACACTTAACAGTCCCAGCCCACGAGTTTTCAATCGATACTTTTGAAGAAGGTGTTCCATTTGACGGCTCATCTATCAGAGGATGGAAAGGAATCCAGGAATCAGACATGCTTCTAATTCCT